>NZ_JAZHEE010000009.1:0-140825 GCF_036620675.1 Rosenbergiella sp. YN46 | reverse complement strand
ATTTTTTCCTGCGGTGTACGACGCCGACGCCGCTCAGGCCCTGATAACACTTCAACCATCTTATTATTCTGACTGGTATTAAACATAGTTCCAAGACTACCTCTTATTTTAAGAGAGGCGAAGCGTCTGGTGATCTATGGGGCTAATCTAATCGGAAACATGCCCTGACGACAGGAATTATTTTAATTTGGTTCGTTACTATTTTCCTGATAATACCGGGGTATTGATTTCTCACGAACCACCACCTGCGAGAGAGTTCTCCAGAGGTAGTCATCCTTATGCGACCTGGGCTGCACCGGTATATTCAATTAGATAAAGTGTTCTACAACCGGGCCAACGTCACTGTCACCTCAGCGGCGTTAGTCCGGGGCCTTTGAACAGACCTAATCGTGAGGACAGGATATGTCTATCGGGCCAGGGGTAACCTAAATTTCAGGATTCATGTCACAAACATGTCCCACTTAGATAATTCGGAGGAAATTAAAGAGGCGTAACCTACTGATTTTAAATGGTACGCCCTACAGGATTCGAACCTGTGACCCACGGCTTAGAAGGCCGTTGCTCTATCCAACTGAGCTAAGGGCGCCCGGAAAGGCTTTATCTTACAGAATAAAGTGGCTGAATTATACGTTCAGCCACCGGTGAGTCAATGGCTTTGGCGCCATATGCTGGCGTTATAACCAATAGCATACTCAACGCAGCGGGTCGCTATGCCGCTTTTGCAGCAGCGCCCGGTCGGTCGCTGCTGCGTGTTGGGCCAGAATCGGAAAGTCATGCGGCGCATAGAACCTTTCCGGTACCGGCAGCGCTTTCATATCCTTAGTGGGATAGATACGCAGTTCTCCGAGTTGCGCCAGTGTGAGTCCGCTAATGCACTGCGGCAGCGCCAGCGTTCGGGGCGCCCGCATTTCACCGGCGAGCGGCGTGGGGGTACGGCGTTCGCCCACATCATAATTGCGATTGAGCACCAGGAACTTCTCCGGCACCCGACGCTGGCTGTCCCACCATTCGCCGTCAACATCGCGAAAACGCTGTTCCGTCTCTTTCTTATCCACCGCCTCAAGGTTGTTCAGAGCCGCATGTAACGCCTTGTCCATCGCCTGGTTATACGCCTTTAACGAACCGGCTTCTCCCTGCAATATCACCCGAGCAGCCAGCCGGGCTCCCAGCAAATTCGAGTAGAGATCTTCCGGCGAGAACGCAGAAATTTCTTCCGGGAACCCCGGAACTGATTCAAAACCGTACCACTGGGCAATCTCGTGCCACTGGGCCAACTGCCAGGCCAGGTGCGCAGCCAGCCACGCCGCCAGTTCAAAGCGTCGAGCCGGATCCGCAGGCGGCGTAAACCGATTTAGCTGAATGCGGCGCAGGCCCAGTTCGTTGCTGAAAAAAATACGCCCCTCCTGCCCCAGCTGCGGGTAGATCCGCGAAAACAGATACAGGGTGTTGTCGGCGGTATCCCGCACGTGGGCGATATCAATGAAGCCACCGCGCCGGGTGTAGATAAGCCCGTTACGCTCTTTGCTGATCCCCAACAGGTTTTTCAGGGCGCCGAAAGCGCTGTCGTTGTACTGATGATGACCGAGCGTTTCCAGCGTCAATACGTTGCCAATCTGGTAAAACGGCACCGGAATATTGAACGCGCTGACGTGCAAATTGCTACCGAAGGCGCAGCATGGACGTAGCGATTCCGGTGCCGGAACTGACTCCATCGGGGTCTGGGCTCCCCTGGCGAACGCATTATCGACAAAGCCAAACAGCGACAGGCAAACCGCCGCTACTATGAATACTCGAACCAAAATGTCTCTCCGACACAAAAAGGTAATCAGGCATTATCGCCGTACCCCGGATGACAGGGCGCGGACGGCAGTGTAGTCAGGAATAATGGCGTATCGCTATGCGGAATGTGCCGGCGTATCGCCGGCCAGCGCTTTTAAGAGGATTCCCGGCGCAGGAGGCAGCGCCGAGGGCGGCCAGTGGGGCTATTCAACAAAGTAGAGCGCCGCCCGATTTTCTCCATAACCTAACAGGGCGCTGCACGCTTTCCAGTAAAGCAGGATCTTATCCTCGTCCTGCTCGTGCTCGGCTTTTTCTTTAATCAACATGGCCAGCGTTTCGCGGCTGACCTCACGGTTTTTAATTACCAGTTCGAGGAGAGCTTCACCAAAAATAGATGCTGCTACGGCTCTTTTTTCATCTGACATTAACTCCTCCTCTTTTTTTGATCTCAGTCAAAATATAGATGAATCACTGATTGATGTTGCCTATCGCTGTGATTAATAAACAAAGTGGAGTTATCTGATTGCGCCTGCGAAATTTATTGGGTGTGAATAAGCGGGGAAGGTTGTTTTTTAGACGAAATAGCAATTAATGATAAAAGAAAATTAATTCCATTGCGCGACTTTATTCATATTTAAGTGATTGAGACTCCCGACGGCATTCCATCGCACCGGAAGTCTCGATGACGATTATCGTTTTTTCTTTCTGCCCTGCACCGCTTTAAAGCGCGGATTCGCTTTGCAGATCACATACAGCCTTCCCTTGCGCCGAACAATGCGACAGTCCGGATGACGTTGCTTTGCACCGCGCAGCGAATTAACGACCTGCATCCTTGCCTCCTTTGAAGAAACGGGCGAAGCGCTGATTAAAGCGCGCCGTACTGCCTTCACTGGTCAGTATCTTCTGTTTGCCGGTATAAAACGGATGAGAAACCGACGACACATCAATGGCGACATAGGGATACGCCACACCATCCAGTTCAATCTGACGTTCGGTACGGATGGTGGATCCCACCTTAATGTAATGGTCGGCGCTGGTGTCGTGGAACACCACGGTGCGATAGCCAGGGTGAATATCGGGTTTCACAGGCACTCCTCTTTACTGTCTAATGTTATAACATAACAATATACAGCGTCGATACCGTTATGGCAATCCACACGCGAACATCCATCCGTAAAACCCAATCTGCCGGACATCGCTGATAATGAGAAATCAAAGGTAGCGATGCTTAACACCGACGACAGGCGCTGCTACCGCCTACCGGGCAACGAGGATTACGCGATCTTCCCGCCCGGACAGGTTCACAGCCCGTTATATAAAAGATGGCTCTCATTACATCTGGCGAATATCGAACCTTCATTTATCAGCGCATCAACTCAAAGTAACGCTTAACACCACAGGAGCACCATGTTCTCCACCAGAGGTACAGAACCTTCCGCCTTAATCACATCATATGTTAAATTAGGAATAAAACCCGAAACAAAACGCTACCCAACAATCTTTATTGTTATTTACAACCAAAAAATAATGACAATAAAGAATAAAAAACTAAATCAGTAAAGTTATGTTTCTTAGGCTAAAGCATTGTGATACAAACCTTAACGTTTTCTTATAACGTATTTCTACATAGAAAAATGATCGGGCATTATCAATTTTCAATACCAGTATTAAAAATCACCTTCCCGAAAGGTGTTACTGATTATCGATACAGGAGCAGACAAAAGCCGCAGAAAGAACCTCTGCCAGCCGGGTAAGGGATTAGCCCCAAAGGTGATAAAGCAGAGTCGACCCCTTTGATAACCGCATCTACAGGATATGGTCATCAACTAATAATAAAAACATTATACTCATAAACAAAACTCTTATCAGAATTTAATTTTTTCTTATGAATACAGCAAAACATAAAGACATTGTTCAACAGTGGAGCTCTGATGCCGTATCAGGGAATTTCCCCCCCTGACGTCACCCTCAGTATGTTTAGCATATTTGATAAAAACTCAATGCCCCGAATAAACCGAGGAAAATAAGATGAAAACGGCATCCGTAATTATCATGGACGAGCAACCTATTGTCAGAATGTCGATTGACCTTTTACTACAACGCAACGAAAAAATCACCGTCGTATTAAAAACCGATGACAGCAGGGAAGTCCTTAACCACCTACGTAACCAGACGGTAGATCTGATTATCCTGGATATCGAACTCCCCGGCACAGACGGGTTTACACTACTAAAAAGGATAAAAAGCCTTCAAAAGCAAACAAAGGTTCTATTCTTATCCTCAAAATCAGAGAGTTTTTACGCCATCAGGGCAATGCACGCGGGCGCCAATGGATTCGTCAGCAAACGCAAGGATCAAAATGATATCTATAATGCTGTAGATATGTTACTGGCCGGTTACTCCTTTTTCCCCTCCGACACTCTGGATGTTATTAACAATAAAAGAACACGGAATGGAAAACTGAATGAGACATCACTATCCGATCGTGAAGTGACGGTATTACGCTACCTTGCCCACGGCTTATCAAATAAGGAGATAGCCAGCCAGTTATTATTAAGCAATAAAACCATTAGCGCACATAAAGCCAATATTTTCGCCAAACTAGGAATCAGTTCAATCGTAGAGCTAATTGATTATGCAAAGTCCTATGAACTGTTATAGCATCCTCTCTATTTAACAGCCCCATCGCATCGCTGAATACTCTCATTTCAGCGATGTGTCTGATAATTTCGTTCAGAAATAATTAATCATAAATGTTGCATCAGCGTCAGCACTCCCGGCCGTCACATTATCAGCAATGGCAATATAATTAGCAAAAAATTGCAGCGTGGCGTTTCCATCGCTGTCGACTGAGACCCCCTGGCTTTCACTTTCCAGCGCCAGTCGCTGTCTGTCGCTGTTGCGAATCTCCACTGCCACATTACCGGCCGTACTGCCGTCAGACAGTGCCAGTAACGAAGGAATCGTCGCTGCTCGCCCGGAAAAGGCAATGGATACCGACCCGGGCGGACACCCCGTCAGGCGCAAACTAAAAGGCACCAGCGCACTGATACTCCCCGCCGTCGCCAGCTGCTTTGTCGCCCAACGCCCAAGCTGAACCGTCTTGTTTTCATTCCCCGGTGCGGCGACGCAGCTTAGCCCCACCACGTTACCGCGCAGTTCAATATTGATTTCCCCTAACGAGGATCCCTGCGTAGCGCCAACAATTCCAGGGAATATCAACGCCAGCAGTAGCGTAAATATCACTATTCCATTCATCCCCTTCCCCTTAATCATAATCCACACGCAAATAGCCCCTGGCCGTGAAAGGGCCTTCAGCAGGCTTATTACCGGTAACGCTGATCGGCCAGGCGCGGATCGGAACGCTGGCGGCGGCACCGCTATCCAGTTGGAAGCCAATCTTACTGCCGGGGTTGTTCGGCGTTAGCGGCGTTCCGCTACTTCCGGAAACCATAAATCCCAGATCGCTGTTGTCCGAAACCATCGCCGTGCCTGATGCACGCTCCGCCTCCAGACGCAAAGAGAGATATGCCTGGGCATCCACGTTAGTACACTTAATGGCGATCGTTTTAGTCTGTGGGTTAACGCCCCGTGGACGGTTTCCGGCGCCCGCCTGGCTAAACAATGCCGCGCCAATGTCGCCGAAGTCGAACTCCACCACCTGACCGGCGTTAACTTCACAACTCTGGGGCACTTCAACCCGTCCGCTATAGCTGATGGTATAAACCGGCGTGACTAACGCTTCCCCCTGAGCCGTGGTGACATAGACCCGAAACATGGTCTGGCGCGGTATCGGCACCATATTGATAAAAGGCCGGATCACCTTCAGGCGAAACACCAGTTTTGAATCCTTAACCGGAAACGGCCTCTGTTTTGGCACATTAGGGTGGCGCCCCATGCGAATGTCGTTAACGGGTGGAAAAAAGCGTCCGGCAAAATCATCGGTAATGCTCATCGCGCCATCCAGGTAATCATTCAGTTTCAGATACCGGAAACCGTCCTGAGTACTCTGCACCGGCAGATCGCTGACGTAGCTGCGGTAGGTATAATCCACCCCGGTACCCGCCGGACAGGTGGCCCTGACCCCAACCCAACCGGACTTTTCCGTCAGTTCAACAAGTTGCCCAATGCTATTATTGCTGCTGTTCAAAGTTTGCGACAAATCGTAATAAATATCGGTCGGCGTACCTTCAGAATTTAGACATAGCCCGGCCTGAACGGGTAACGCCGCCAGCAGGGTGAACACCGCCAGAGTAATGACTGTTTTCATTGCGATCCTTTCTGAGTTACCGCCGATGTCGGCAGACAAACGGCGGTTTCCATCACCACGGGTTTATTCATTGCCGAAGGCGGCAGCGCATAGTTGGCCAGGCAGCGCATATCAGCGCCTTCCCCCCACTGCGCCAGCAGTTGCCCCCTAAGCGGCAACCCGCTAATCCAGGCCTGCCCTTCATCACCTACCATTCCTGTGGCCCCGCTCTGGATTTCCCGAACCGTCGCCCCAAAGGGGATAGCGCGGCTGTGGCGGGTCAAGGTGATCAGCGCCCGAACCCCAATACGGGTATTGAAATCCGCCCGAACCATAGCACCCCGGGTGGGCACCACATTACTGACGTTACGTTCGATATCGGTGTGATTGTTCATGCTGTTGACATCCAGCGCGATGCGGTTGTGGCGATATACCGTGGCGTAAGGCACCACCGTATAACCGCGCCAGTCAGTCTGAACCCCGGTCTGATTTTCGATCCGAATACCGGATGCCCCCGGCGCTTTAATCAGCACGTTGCTATCCCCCAACGACTGGCTGAGAGTAATACCATTGGCGTGCGCTACCGCGCCGCCGGAAAGCTGCCAGTTATATTGATGCTGATGGCGATCGTAGTTATATCCGGCTCCCAGAGTGCCATACGTCCCCTGCCAGTTCGCGTTCAGACTACCGCTACTGCCACTGGTATTACTGTGCCCCTGGTTCACGCTGTAGTTCAGGTTGCGACCTTCCAGCAGCGTGCCGCTGACCCCGGTTTGCCAGCGACTATTGCCGTTGGAGTTACGGCTGGCGCCGAAGGTTGCGTAAGCGCGATCCAACGCTGTTTCGCGCAGATAGTGGCGCCCCGTCAGGGTGCTAATCGGAACCGATAAATTTAACGCGACAATGCGCTCATTGTCAGAAAGCCCCATCGATTTATTCCAGGACCAGGAGAGGGAGTAACTGACGCCGTGCCAGCCCCCCGAATAGCCCATCTGGTACCAGGTATTCGATTCGCTGGTGCCCCACCAGGTTTGCTGGCTGCCTGAAACATAAAACGATCCATAGCTCCCCAGCGACTGAGAGAGGTTGACCTGAACCCGCCCTTTCTTGCCGTAGCGCAGATTGTGATAGCTACGCGCTACCGGCACGCGGTGGCCGCTACCGTCAGTATCCATCTCATACTCATAGCCTTCGATGGACTCCCATGCCACATCGTCCAGGGTATAAAAACCGCGTGTCGAATAGCGGTAGCCCAACATCTGGAAGTGAGTACCGTAAGGACTCAAGGATTTGGCATAAAGAAAGCGCAGAGACTGCCCCTTATGCCTGCTGCCATCGGAAAGTTCGCTGTTGGCGTGGGTCATATCCAGCGAAACCGCGCCCCACTCCCCCATGTTTTTTCCTGCTCCCAGGGTTAGCGCCTTATAGCGTGAGGCCATCTGGGTGCCGCCATACAGGGTATAGCCCTGAGGCAGCCCGGCGATGGCCGTTCCCTGCACGAAAAAGGGACTGGACTGCTGCGCGCTGCCGCTACGGAAGTCGCCGACCACCAGCTCATACTTCAGGCGCCCTTCACGTTGCAGCATCGGTACCGTGGAATACGGCACCGTATACTGCTGGCGGCTACCGTCTTTTTCTTCCACGGTCACATCCAGATCGCCACTGGACGAGGTGGGGTTAAGATCGCTGATGGCGAACGCCCCCGGGGGGACATAGCTCTGATAGATAACATAGCCATTCTGACGCACCACCACTTTGGCATTACCCCGGGCGATACCGCGTACGGTCGGCGCGTAGCCCTGCAGGCTATCCGGATACATGCTATCGGAGGAGCTTAACCGCATGCCGCGAAAGCCCAGGCTATCGTAAATCTCGTTGCTGCTGTTACCGTCGCCCATCACCAGCTCGGATTTCAGCGGTATCACCGTACGCTGCACCCAGGTTCCGATATTACGCCAGCGGCCTCCCCCGCCGCCGTTACCGTTGGTATGGCTCCAGCTCCCGTTATTTCGCAGCCGCCACGGGCCATAGTTCAGACCGCTCTGCAGACTCAGGTAGCCGCTGTCATCGCCGGAACCACGATTACCGGTAAAGCTGTAGTTCAGCAACGCCGCCGGAATTCCTTCATCCCACTCTTCCGGCGGAATATAGCCGCGAGCGCTATTGCTTAGCGATGCCTGAGGCAGGCTAATGTTCAGACGCAGCGTCGCGAAATCGAGATCGGCCAGCGCGCCCGGAATGGCCTGCGCCAGCGCAACGCACTCGCCGGGCTGATACTTTTCCAGCGCCGGAAAAGCGCGCAGATTCACCCCCAGCCGTTTCAGCCAGTCGATATCCAGGCAGGGGGTAAGTCCGCCGGATTTCACCTGCGCGCCAGGGGGCCGGGCCGCTTCATCAAACCGGATATCCCGGCTCGCGATAAACTCATCGTTACGCCAGACATCCACCCGATAAACGCCGGGCGCCTGACCGTGGCCTTTAGCAAAACGGGTCAGATCCGCGATGCTTGCGGTATCCTCGGATAAAAACGCCGGGTTAAAATAACTTTCGCCAAAGCCCTGTGCGGGATACAACGCCGCCATCAGTGCGACCGTCAAAGCGGCCAGCCGCAATTCATCCCTGCCCGTCCTGAGTCGGCATCCTTGTGACCTGTTCATTGTCCCTCCCGTCATTCCAATGGCGCTTTAGCGCATGGCGACGCTTTGCACCGGCGTCAGCGCGCCATAGTCATTTACGGTCTGGAAGGTCACGGCGCCCTGAACGCCAGAGGCCAGGTGAACGCGAGCGCTCTGCTGCGGGGGAACCATGGTGTTAGGGAGCTTCGTCTCCCCTATCTTCAGATTGACCAGCGTGACGTAATAGGGTGTCGGGTTATCAATAGCCAGGGCGCCGCCGCCGCGGCTGAAACGCAGCCTCGACCGCGCCTCTTCCGGCTGCATGCGCAATTTTAATGGGCGAACAAACAGTTTAATGCGCGACAGAATCGCCAGTTGCAGCACGTTCTTACCTTCGATACTCTCTTTTTCTACCGAAGGAATGGCCTTCACATTCATCCAGAACAGCGATTCACGGTCATCGGGCAATGGCTCGCCGACATAGATAATGCGTAGCGTATTTTCGCTTTTCGGCTCGCTCACAAACAGCGGCGGTGTAACCACAAAGCGCTTATCTTTCTTGCCGGCCTCATTATCAACCCAGGCATTAATCAGATATCGATCCCGGACGTCGCTATTAGTAATCGCCAGAGAGGTTTGCTGGGCACCAGCGGGATAAATTACCCGGGTCGCACCTAACGCCACACCGCCAGCCGCCTGGCTGGTAAACGGAAGAAATAGCAGGAGCCAGAGAAAAAACAGGCCTGTTCTAAAATTATCATTCATTTAATGCCACCATCAGAATAAAAGAGTCAGGGATAAACCAGCGTGAACCACAGAGTGGAATGAACCTGTCCCGGTGTTATTTCCCGGGACACGGCGCGATAGCGCGCAATAAAATGCAGGGCATTATCTCTGTTCGGTAATAGCGTTATGGACTGAACACCGGGAATAATGAGCTGCTGTCCGGCGTCAAACAGCGCCAGACCGATACCGCTGCTGATATCACGGCCGTCAACCCGGATCGCCGCCAGAAAGACCTGAGGATCTTCATCCGGGGTTTCGCCACTAAACATGATCCCCACGCTGCGCAGAATGTCCGGGCGGCAGCCGGTAAGCCGGACGCTAAAGGGCACGCTCAGCGGCGCATAGCTCCCCACGCCGGAAAAAAAGTGACTGCGATAGCTCCCCATATCCACATTCATATGATGGTCTTCAGACACCACAGCACAGGCTCCATTGACCAGCTTTCCCTGCAAATGAAGCCGACCACCGTCAATAGTGATGAAGCTCTTCGCCAGTGCCAGACTGGTGGGGGCTATCACCAGCAGCAGCAGCCATTGCCATATTTTCATCTTGCCTCAATTTCCTGCCAGAAAAGCGCCCCCTCCCTGGAGCGAACCTTCATCCTTGTGCGTAACCGTTATTCGTATTTCATTACAAAGGTCGCATCGGCATTGGCCTGACCGGCAGTCGCTGTCGCAGCAGTCGCCTTGTAACGAGCGCTAAAGTTCAGCGTGTTTGCCCCTTTTACCAGCGCCTGGGCAGTAGAAAAGCGGGAACCGTTCGGTGTCAGCACCCGGGAGGTATTGTCCAGAATCTCAATGCCTACGCCGGTAGCGGTGGTGGTATTATCTCCCGAAGAAATCGCCAGCAGCGTCGGATCGGTGGCATCAGACTGGCCAGAGAAAGCAACAGAAGCCGTAGAGGAAACGCTGGGATCGCAGTCATTTAGCACGATGGTAAACGGAATTTTCGCACTGGTATCGCCAACTTTGGTGAAGGCGGCAGTACGGTACTGGCCAAGACGCACTATTTTATCCGCAGATTCAGTACTAACGGCGCAGGCGGCATTAACCAAATCACCTTTGAAATGGATAGTGCCGCCGTTTACCACAACCGCCTCGGCAGGCTCATCAGCACTTACGCTACAGACAGTCAGCATGGCAGCAGACATAACACTCAGAGTAATTTTATTCAATTTCATGGAAATTCCTTTAATTAACACGCATTCGGAAAATGCTTCCTGCATCATTCCGTTTTAATCATCACTGGTATTAAAAATACCGTAAAGCGCTCCACATCCTTTGGAGTAATACCTGGTCATTAAAAACAAAAAAACACCAGCTACTGTATTGAAATTAACAACACCGGAGTGTTGCCTGCTTCCAGTAAACCAGCGTTAAGTTTCAGACATCAATTATTTTTCCTGACGGGCATTTCGCCACGCCGCTAAATTAATTCATCGCTCCCGGGGAAAATATTAGTTAATGCTTTATAAATTTCACGAAACGTCTTATTAGACATTAAGAAAAGCAACAAGCGTTCTCTCAGTCAGCACCCTGGCACCAGCCAATCCGACACCAGCGGCCCAGGAAAAGAGGCAATCGGAGACTGACAGCACGCCGTGCTTCTGACAGAATATGCGCATCCCCCTTCACCCTTGAAACAGATGGAATCCTCTCTCTGATGGCAGCAAAGATTATTGACGGTAAAACGATTGCGCAGCAGGTTCGGCAGGAAGTTGCGCACCAGGTACAGGCACGGGTAGCGAGCGGGAAACGCGCGCCGGGGCTGGCGGTGATTCTGGTAGGCGCCAACCCGGCGTCGCAGATCTACGTCGCCAGCAAACGTCGCGCCTGTGATGAGGTAGGCTTCGTCTCGCGCTCTTACGATTTGCCGGAAACCACCACTGAAGCGCAGCTTCTGGCGCTGATTGACGAACTCAATGCCGATAACGCTATCGATGGCATTCTGGTTCAGCTTCCGCTGCCGGCGGGCATCGATAATGTGAAGGTGCTGGAGCGCATCGCACCCGATAAAGACGTGGATGGCTTTCACCCTTATAACGTAGGCCGTCTGTGCCAGCGCGCGCCGCGCCTGCGTCCCTGCACTCCACGCGGTATTGTGACCCTGCTGGAACGCTATAACATCGATACCTATGGCCTGAACGCCGTTGTGATAGGCGCTTCCAACATCGTTGGCCGCCCAATGAGCATGGAGCTGTTGCTGGCGGGCTGCACCACTACCGTCACCCATCGCTTCACCAAAAATCTGCGCCAGCACGTAGAAAACGCCGATCTGCTGATCGTGGCCGTTGGTAAGCCGGGCTTTATCCCGGGTGACTGGATCAAAGAAGGCGCCATCGTTATCGACGTTGGCATTAACCGTCTGGAAAGCGGAAAAGTGGTGGGCGATGTGGTGTTTGAAGAGGCGGCAAAACGCGCTTCCTGGATAACCCCAGTGCCGGGTGGCGTGGGGCCAATGACGGTCGCAACGCTAATTCAGAACACCCTCCAAGCCTGCGAAGAGTATCACGACCAGGAGGAAGCGTAAGATGGCAACCTTCTCTCTGGGTAAGCACCCGCACGTTGAACTGTGCTCCCTACTGAAACTCGAAGGCTGGAGCGAAAGCGGCGCACAGGCGAAGATCTTCATTGCCGAAGGACTGGTTCAGGTCGACGGCGTCACCGAAACCCGCAAGCGCTGCAAAATTGTCGCCGGTCAGACGGTCACCTTCGACGGGCAGAGCATTACCGTTACGGCCTGATTGATCCAATAACGACCTGCGCCAGGCGCAGGTCGTTATATTACCTGTTACAGGTGCTACGCCACAGATTGCGTCTCTCCCTCTTCTCTTTTGCGGCGCTGACCAGACAGATCGTCGCGAAACAGAACGAAAAAGAGAGCGGAAACAGCGGCTGCCACGATCGCAGGCCAGCTCCAGAAATCCTGCCACTGCGCCAGCCCTTTCGCACCGGGAGCATTCACCGTATGGTTGAACATCTGGCCGCAAACCGTCGAGGCGAATAGCAGTCCCACCCCATTTGAAACGATAAAGCGCAGGCTCTGCGCCTGGGCTTTAATGGCCTCACCGGCTTTCCGATCGACATAAATATCCGCCACCGTGAAGAAAAAATCCCAGCAAAATCCTTGCAGCAGTAGCCCCACCAGCACCCAGACCATGGCATCATCCACAGCGGCGTGCGCAAAGAACAGACTGCGAACCACCCAACATACCGCCCCTGTCAGTAACGTCACCTTAAAGCCCAGCCTCAACAGAATCAGCGACAACAGGAACATAAAAATGACTTCACTGGCGATGCCAATCTGCATCATGGTAGCGGCATTATCAAATCCCAGCGCCTTCAGAAATACCGGTATATAGGCGGAATAGGCCGTTTTGGGGATCATGAGCACCAGAATACTGAGCATCAGGATAGTGAAATTGCGATCCTTAAACAGCGCCAGCGCATCCAGACACAGCAGATCCCGGAGCGAGAAAGGCCGCCCCCGGGCCTTTGGCGGCGTATTCGGCAATGTAAAGCAGTATAGTCCCAGCGCCACGCCGGAAGCGGCGGCAATATACCAGGTCATGGTATCCCCCGAATAGCCCATCTGGCCGATGATAAAACCAATTGCCATAAAGCCGAAGGTACCGAAGACGCGGATAACCGGAAAAGATTTCACGCCGTCAATATGGTGAAAGCTAATGCTATTAGACAGCGCCGTTGTGGGATAGAACAGAATACCAACGATAAAAATCATCAGTAGCGTCATCGTGGTATTCTGAGCCTCGATAAACTGCGGGGTATAAAAAATTACGCAGGCATTAATCAGATGAAGGATCCCCATCACCTTCTGAGAAGCGAAGAAGCGATCGGCAATCATGCCGGTAAATAGCGGAGAGATAATCGTCGCCACACCGAGCAACCCATAGGCTGTCCCGATAATACTGGCCATACCGTATGAGCTTAATACCAGTCCCATCGTCATATTCCATGCCCCCTGCATGAAATACTGAACGAACATCATGATTAATAATCGGGGGGTTGTACTGTATTTCATTATTCATCCCTGGCTGTTAACAATAAGGCCATCCCACGCCGCAATCATATTTCTGGCCTGGCACCAGGCCGCCAGCGTCTCATGACATTGCGCGCTACTGTGTGAGATATGCGATAGCACCACCTGGCTCGCCTCGCCCTGGCTTTGCTGATCCCGAAGCTTCTCAACGGCGGCGCAAACGGTCAGCAAACTCATATGGTTATCGGTTCTCTCTCCCTCCTGACCACCATAGGTGCACTCCAGTATCGCGATATCGATGTCTTTTCCCGACAGCCAGCGCCAGGTAGATTCCGGAAACCAACCGGAGTCGTGGCCGTAAAACAGCGCGCAGCCGTCCTTTTCGATATAGTAGAGGTAGCACTGTTCCCATCTGGCATGATTCGCCAGTAACGGCGTTACCTGATACTCGCCGCACCGCACCGTGACAAACGGCACCAGACGATGGAACCGAAACCGCTGTTCGCTATAGCCCGTCAGGATATTCAGGCAACCGGTAATAGCCATATCGTTGCCATAAATATTAAGCGGATGATCCAGACCGTGACCGAAGCCTTCCATCCGGCTGAACAGTTCCCCGGCATTAAAGTGATCGGGGTGAGTATGGGTAAAGAGCAGATCGGTTATCGCCGAGGCATCAAGCCCATCGCGTAATACCTGATAACTGAAGGTTGGCGCCAGATCAATTAACAGAGTATCATCGATAATAACCGATGAATGGGTACGAATTTCCTTCCCTTTTATTTTTCGGGCCAGATTACAAAGGTCACAACGGCAGAACGGATTAGGAATTCCTTCAGACGCCCCACTACCAAGAAAATGAATTTTCATTATTGCCATCCTTGCTATTTTTATAGAAAAATTAAGAATTGCTTATTCTTAATTTTTCCGATAATGAACAAGTGGGCAGAATACTCAATGAAAAATGGGTGAAAAAGCGAGCGCAGTCAAAACAATAATGTCAGACAAACAGACAGGCGATAGAATTTTATGCCTCAGCTCGCAACAATTTATGGAATGCAGCTTCTGACAACAAAAACGCCCACGGCGGTATAAGCCCTGGGCGTAATGGTGAAACGCACGCGGAAAAAACGACTTACGGCGCCAGGTGGTTCCCGGCAGGCCGTTTTCTGGCGCAGTGCCATCTCGTTCAGGCGCTCGCGCGCCATACCAGGCAGTACCGAACAGGCTTTCGGCGTGCTGAATTAATGTCTATCACTTCGCGAAAGCGCGCCTGGCTACCGATTCCTCCTCATTCAGGGGAGGAATAAACATTTTCCCCCATGCCAGATACAACGCGATATAGCGTTCCACAAACGCCCGGAAACTGGGAGTGACGATCAACCCTTCCGGTGCCTCACAGAAAAAACCGCGTGCTATCCCCAACGTCACCAGAGTGCTAAAATGCGATCGGGATATGCGTAATTCCCTGGCCAGTGATTTCAGACTGGATGCATTAATTATTGTTTCTCCCGATACCCGAGCTACCCGCCGATAGATATCCAGAATAAAAATACGGCCTCCGTCACGGTCGATAAAATCAATCGACTCGGGGAAAATCAGATTGTAAATCAGTCCCCGGGTTAATGACTCCCCAGCCCGAAAATAAAAATGCTGGCGAAATAACGGCTCATCGATACGATCAATAACCGGCACTTTGCCGGGGTACAGCAATGCCAGAGGCGAAAACACGCTTTTCTGCACCGCTTTCAGCTCCACCAGCGCCTTATCTTCCGGGGTAATAGTGATTTTTCGCCGATCGGCAGCATCACGCCTCATGGCCAGCCGACCGCTGAATCGTAAAAAATCAAGAATGGCAATAATACGGTTTGTCCCCGATATATTATAACGGGCGCACAGCATTTTTACTTCCGACAACGACGTGACCTGATTACCAAAAACAAAACAACACAATGCCAGAATGACGCAAAAGCGGGATTCCCTGAAGGCGAATTTATAAAAAAAAGGGTTAGTCTTATACAGACTGACCATAATATCACAGTGGCTTAATGCAGCCTGACAAAATACCGGTGATTCGGTAATTTCCCTGCAATACTCCAGCAGTAATTGTTTAGATACAAACATAGGTATTTATGTACCGAAATCATTTTCTTCAATTCTCAGTGAACATGCCTCCTTGCTCACTGCCTGTAAAAGAAGGCACAGCCAGCCGGTTATCTTGCATGGCTGTGTCTTCAGGCACTGCTTAGCGCAGTACGCTATCCCTGGTGGATATTAACCAGATACCGGTACCCTTTAATCTCGCCATGCCCCAACCATCTGACGCCGTTATACATTACGAGCGGTTGACCGTTTTCTATCTGATATTGATATCGCATGCTGCGGCTACCCGGGCGAAGATAATCGGCAAGCGTATATTTTGCTTTCAACATTCGATCGACGATCTCACCAGCTCGTTCGTTGTATAAGGCCCAGACGGCTTTCTGATATTCATTCTCATCAGCATAGTGACGATCGGCGGTGCGGGCAGCAATATCAGCCAGGATATCCAGCATACGAGCCACCAGCGGTGTCAGCGGTACCATTTTTTGCTGGAAGTTCGCATCGTCCCTCATGGCTTCGCCATAAGCATCCACGGGTGCCAGCAGCGTCGCTGCCATCCAGGCGGCGCAGGTCTGCCGTGCCGCAGACTCATCCATACGGGAGATAAAATCAAACCCCGCGTCCATACCAGCCAACTGTCGCACATCGACATGACGCTCCTGGAACAGCCTGGTGAACTGTTCCCCGGTCAGTTCACCGCTGGCCCGCTGACACACCCAACTCATAATGTTCTGATTCCAGCGGCCGTCGAAGAGCGGAACCCGGGAGGTAATGGCCTGCTGAATCAGCGGTAATGCCGCTACACGCTGACCGCGGGCCTTTCCGTCGCCTTTTTCTGCGTTGTCGCAGCCCATCAGCAACACGGCGCCGACCAATACCATCAATAATTTTTTCATTGCCTCACCTTTACCACTGATAACCCACGCCGACGGATCCGCCAAAATCACTCTGCGAGTTACCGCTCGCCTGTAGTTTGGTGATCCAGTGACCGTTTTCCGATATATGGGAAACGCCAACGGCGATGGCTGATGCCCCCCCGTAACTCCCACCTGCAACGCCGACCAGGCTGGAGTCAGGCTGGTACGCCTGTGGAATGCCAGACAGCGCCATCGCCGATGCAATCCCTGCCGTTAACTTGCCCTGAACGTCGCCGATGCGTTTATTCAGATGATCAACCTGGCGATTGGTGTAGTTTTGCAGGCTGGCGAACCCTTCATTCATCTGGCCTACCGTGGCCGCATCACTCGCATTCACGCCGCGACCGACATGAGTTATCCGACGTTCATGGCCCACATCGCCAACCGATACCGTATTTTCTTCTTTCGCGACTGACCCACTCCCCAGAGCGACGGCGTTTTTCGCCGTCGCTTTACTGCCGCTTCCCAGCGCCAGCGCATGGCTTCCTTCTGAGCGGCTGCCATCGCCGATCGCAATGCTATGCTCGCCGGTGCTTGTCGACTGCGTTCCCACCGCTATGCCGTTGGACTTCGCGGCGCTGGCGCCAGCGCCGATCGCGATGGCATCTTTTCCCGCGGCCTGCGGGCGGTTCGCTTTATCCGAATTCACCGCCAGCATGGAGGAATCTCCGAGCTTGCCGGTGATATCCCGCAACTGCCCCACCGTAGCGGCATCGTTATCTGCCCCCCCGTTGCTAACGCCGCTAACACGTCGATCGCCGCTGGCGCCGGAAACGGAAACCCTGTCGCCACCGCTCTCTTTTGCAATATCGACGCTTCCATCAGGCTCAGACTGCTGTACCAGCCCGGTTTTACCCTCAATCACGTCCTGAACGCTGTTTGACAGATGGCTGATATCATTCGTGTTCTTCTGAACCTGCTGATTGGTGGCATAGAGCTGACTGCCGTTTACCGCATCGCTGCTGCTGGCGCTCACCGCCCCTTTCGCCACACCGGAGACGACCCGATCGCCCCCGGTGCCGCGAACATCAATTGTGTTTGCGTTACTGGCGGCGCCAATCGTAATTTTGTTGCCCGCACTGGCGATTTGAACCAGACCGCTACCGCCGGCAACCAGACTGTTAATCGCGGAAGTATTCCAGGTCACGGCACCATCAAGCGTGGAAAGTGCATCGCCAACGTTATGCTTCAGATCTCCCTGAACGCGGTAAGAGGGCGCGATAAACTGGCTACCGTCGATAACGCTGCCCCCCCCGCCTAATGCTTCTGCCGTACGGCTAAGCGAGGTATTAGTCAGGAACAGTTGGCTGCCGGTGACCGCCTCGCTGCTGTCGGCCGCAACTTTACCCTCGCGGATGCCGCTCAGGGTGCGCGCCCCGTCGCTGCCGCTGAAGTCCACGCTGGTGCCACCACTGGCCGCCGCCACGGTGATCGCCTTGCTGGTGGCGTCCTGACGAACCAGCCCCACCGAGCCGCTGCTGATATCGCTCTGCAGATTGCTGATACTGGTCGCGTTACCGGAAACCGAGGTGTCCAGCGCCGTCAGCGCCTCTCCCACCGTGCCGCGGGCCGCCCCCTGGATTTGATATTCCGGCGCCGTAAACTGTCCGTCGGCGCCGATGGCCGCGCCGCCGCCCAGAGAATCAACGGCCGCAGAAAGATTCGCGCCAGCCTGATCCAACGCGCTGTTGGTCGCAAATAGCTGGCTTCCGTTGACGCCATCGGTACTGGTTGCCGAAAGCTGCCCCGCCGCCACATTTTGTAACTGGCGCTCTTTACCGGCGCTCCCGATGCTCACGGCGGATGTTGGGGCGCCCCCCCGCATAATTGTATTGCTGTCCATTAAGCTGTGACGAGGCAGTCGCCACCACGTCTGAGGTTTCTGACTCACTGCCCAGCGCGATATCCCCGTCTTTATTCGCAATCGCCCCCATCCCCAGCGCGACGCTGTTCACCCCTTTGGCCGCCGATACGGGCCCGATAGCAACTGCTGAATCTGCGGTCGCTTCCGCCCCAACGCCCACAGCAACACTCGCCGTGCCCGATGCCAGCGCCGATACGCCAAACGCCTGCGCAGCTGCTCCCGTTGCCGTCGCATTGCTACCAAAAGCGGTAGAATAGTTGCCCGTAGCATAGGAGCCGCAGCCCGTGGCAAACGAATAGACCCCATAAGCGGTCGGCAATTCACTTGTCGCGCCGCCCGTCAGAGCCCCCTGAAAGCCAATATTGCCAGAGGTGGTACCATCCCCCGTCCAGACGACCTGGCTGGTAGAAGTACCATAGGGATGGTAGCTACCAAACGCCGTATTGTTCATAAAACGCTGGAACTGTTCATAAGCAGAGATAGCCCCACCGGTGGCGCTGGTCACACCGCGTCGACCAATCACATTATCCGCCCCGCAAAAATCATCATCGCCGGCAAGAACCACACTGCCATGACTGCCACAGGAATAAGACGATCCGGTTCCCGAAGTAGAGAGGTTGGCCCCCCCGTCAGTGCGGTATTTGCCGCCTGAGCGAAATGAAATGGATAAAGCGCAGAAGCCGTCATGATAAAATATGACAGCGGAGAGATTTTGAATTTCATCAACAAGTTTCCCTGGCTCGGCATTAAATATGCCAGCCCGTTCCATTTTTTACATATTCAAAAATCATCAAGCCATCAGGGATATCAACCCCGTTCATTTCCTTGCCACAATGTATTTCGGAAAAGAAATATCTCAATGACCTTTATTTATCATTCGCTTAATACTTGATTAAGTTATTTATATCCATGTACAACACAAAAAAACGATATCACGGAATATTCTTATTATCTATATACCTACAGTTTAATAACCTTTATGAAACACCACATTTAAGTAAGCCACTTCTTTTTTTTCGCCGCAAAAACAACAACAACAGACTGAATTTAAACACATTTTTATGACTCTTGCTTATCGGTAGTCGCCGCTCGCTCCGGCATGAAATGATAAAACTAACATCAAATTAATTTCCCACGTAAACTATAAGCATAAGAAATCACCCCAAAATCTATTTACATTCCGGGCTCTCAACCATAAAGAACATAACAACAGCGAGTATATTTTTTTGCACCAATGGACAGGTGCATGCGCAAAAATAAAATACAGAGGATATTTTACAGATCAGGATTTAATTAACGACAGGAGACCTTTTCCAGGCATATTCCGATAAAGTAAGGAGCGCCACAACATGCCGTTTCATGGAAAGTGAAAGAAGAAGGAGGGATTTATCATGTCGCCCCCGCCGATTTCTCTGGTCGGGGGCAATAATTGAAGGATTTATTTACGACGCCAGGTGGTTCCCTGCGGCCCGTCTTCCAGCACAATGCCCATCTCGTTCAGGCGATCGCGTGCCATATCCGCCATGGCCCAGTCCTTCGCTTTACGGGCATCATTACGCTGTTTAATCAGCGCTTCAATTTCCGCCACTTCACCATCGTCGGACTGCGCGCCGCTTTGCAGAAACTGTTCCGGCTCCTGCTCCAGCAGACCCAACACCGCAGACAGCTTGCGCAGATGTGCCGCCATTCCGTTAGCCGCCGCCATATCTTCCGACTTCAGGCGGTTAACCTCGCGCGCCATATCGAACAGCACCGAATAGGCTTCCGGGGTGTTGAAATCATCGTCCATCGCTTCCCGGAAACGTGCTTCAAAGGCATCGCCGCCCGCAGCCGCCACCGAGCTGTCGGTGCCGCGCAGCGCGGTGTACAGACGCTCCAGCGAGGCGCGGGCCTGCTTCAGGTTCTCTTCGCTGTAGTTAAGCTGGCTGCGGTAGTGGCCGGACATCAGGAAGTAACGGATGGTTTCGGCATCGTAGTGCTTCAGTACATCTCGCACGGTGAAGAAGTTGCCCAGCGATTTGGACATCTTCTCACGATCCACCATCACCATACCGGAATGCATCCAGTAATTCACATATTCGCCGTCATGAGCGCAGGTGGACTGCGCGATTTCGTTTTCGTGGTGCGGGAACATCAGATCCGAACCGCCGCCGTGAATATCAAAGTGGCTGCCCAGCTGCTTGCAGTTCATTGCGGAGCACTCGATGTGCCAGCCCGGCCGCCCCTCTCCCCACGGGGAAGGCCAGCTCGGCTCACCAGGCTTGGACATCTTCCACAGTACAAAGTCCATTGGGTTGCGTTTGGCATCGGCGACTTCCACCCGGGCGCCAGCCTGCAACTGCTCCAGATCCTGGCGCGACAGCAGACCGTATTGCGGATCGGTCGGCACCGAGAACATAACATCGCCATTACCGGAAACATAGGCATGGCCGCGTTCGATCAGGCGCTCGGTCAGCGCGATAATTTCCGGAATATGATGCGTGGCGCGCGGTTCGCTGTCCGGGCGCAGAATATTGAGCGCGTCAAAGTCCTTGTACATCTCAGCGATCATGCGATCCACCAGCGCGCCGAAGGATTCACCGTTCTCCTGCGCACGGCGAATGATCTTATCGTCGATATCGGTGACGTTACGCACATATTTCAGCTTATAGCCCAGAAAACGCAGATAGCGCGCCACCACATCAAAAGCGACGAAAGTACGGCCATGGCCGATATGACACAGGTCGTAAACGGTTATCCCACACACGTACATCCCCACTTCACCGGGGTGAATAGGTTTAAACTCTTCTTTCTGGCGACTCAGGGTATTAAAGATTTTCAACATCTTTCGATTCCATGTATACGTGTGTCAGGGGGAAAAGCACTATATCTTACCCGGAATTGCCCGGGGACGCAGCACGCTTTGTCAGGTGATTCCGCCCGCTGAGTTATGCTATAAAGTCCCACTCGCTTGCAGTAACACGCACGAACAATTTTAAGGATCATAACATGGTTACTTTTCACACCAACTTTGGCGATATCGTTATCAAAACCTTCGACGATAAAGCGCCGGCTACCGTGAAGAACTTTCTGGATTACTGCCGTGAAGGCTTCTACGACAACACCATTTTTCACCGCGTAATCAATGGCTTTATGGTTCAGGGCGGCGGCTTTGAGCCGGGTATGAAGCAGAAAACCACCCGAGATCCGATTCAGAACGAAGCCAATAACGGCCTGAAAAACACCCGTGGCACCCTGGCCATGGCGCGTACTCAGGCGCCCCACTCCGCCACCGCTCAGTTCTTTATCAACGTAGTAGATAACGACTTCCTGAACTTCAGCGGCGAAAGCCTGCAGGGCTGGGGCTACTGCGTCTTCGCCGAAGTAGTGGAGGGAATGGACGTGGTCGACCAGATCAAAGCCGTCGCTACCGGCCGCAGCGGCATGCATCAGGACGTACCGAAAGAAGACGTTATCATCAAAAGTGTGACCGTCAGCGAGTAATTCGTGGCCACCCTGTTTATCGCAGATCTTCATCTCTGCGCGGAAGAACCGGCGATTACCGCCGGTTTTCTGCGTTTTCTGGCGGGCGAAGCCAGAAAAGCCGAGGCGCTCTATATTCTGGGCGATCTGTTTGAAGCCTGGATCGGCGACGACGATCCCGCTCCCCTGCACCGCCAGGTGGCGCAGGCGTTACGCGCTCTCGTCGACAGCGGCGTCCCCTGCTTCTTTATTCACGGCAATCGCGATTTCCTGGTCGGCGAACGCTTCGCCAGAGAGAGCGGAATACAACTTCTGCCCGAAGAACAGGTGCTTTCGATCGACGGACGCCGGGTACTGATTATGCACGGTGATACCCTGTGCACCGACGACCATGGCTATCAGGCCTTCCGTGCCAGGGTGCATCAGGTCTGGCTGCAAAAGCTATTCCTGGCGCTGCCGCTTTTCCTGCGCCAGCGCATTGCCGCGCGAATGCGCGCCGGAAGCAAAGCCGCCAATGGCAGTAAATCCATGGAGATCATGGATGTGAACCAGCAGGCCGTGTGCCAGGCGATGTCGCGCCACCAGACGCGCTGGCTGATCCACGGCCATACTCATCGCCCGGCTATCCACCCCCTTGAGGTTGACGGCGAACCGGCGTGGCGCTGCGTACTCGGTGCCTGGCACAGGGAAGGGTCGATGATTCGCGTAAGCGCCGACGATGTAGAGCTGATTACCTTCCCGTTCTGAGGACGAGCGCTTTTTAAGGTTATTTTTAATTCAGGATTAATGCGATGAAATCCACTTCAGAAACCCTGTTGGCCGCGGGCGGCATCCTGCTACTGGCTTTCCTTTCCTGTCTGCTGCTGCCCGCGCCGCTGCTGGGTCAGGAACTGGCGCAGAAGCTGATGCGCATTTTCCACTTTGTGGATATGAATCAGCTCTATACCATCGTTTTCTGCCTGTGGTTCCTGTTTCTGGGGATCGTTGAATATCTGGTGATTCGCTTTATCTGGCGGCGCTGGTTCGCCGTCTGAGCCAGGCAGAGGTTGCGGGCAACGTCGCTACGCAACCGTTTTCCTTCCCGGTTTTACGTGCTATTCTCTGAGCCCTCATTTGTGATGAACGCCGTCGTTTTATCCCTATCCACAGGAGTTTCAGGACGCATGTCTTCAAACCAGGCTACCCGCATCGCTATTGTTATGGGTTCCCGCAGCGACTGGGCCACCATGCAGTATGCCGCCGATGTCCTTACCGACCTTAATGTTCCGTTTCATGTCGAAGTCGTTTCTGCGCACCGCACGCCGGACAAACTGTTCAGTTTCGCCGAAACCGCCCATGACAACGGCTATCAGGTTATCATCGCAGGCGCTGGCGGCGCCGCCCATCTGCCCGGCATGCTGGCCGCCAAAACCCTGGTGCCGGTGCTGGGCGTGCCGGTACAGAGCGCGGCCCTGAGCGGCGTGGACAGCCTCTACTCCATTGTGCAGATGCCGCGCGGTATTCCGGTGGGAACCCTGGCCATTGGCAAAGCGGGAGCGGCTAACGCGGCGCTGCTGGCCGCCCAGATTCTGGCGCAAAACGACGCAGAACTCTGGCAGCGCCTGGAAACGTTCCGCCGCCAGCAGACCGAAGAGGTGCTGGAAAATCCCGATCCCAGGGAGGAAGTATGAATCAGGTTTGCGTACTGGGTAACGGCCAACTGGGCCGGATGCTGCGTCAGGCCGGTGAGCCGCTCGGCATTGCCGTCTGGCCGGTAGGGCTGGACGCGGAGCCGGAAGCCGTTCCGGTTCAGCAGAGCGTTATCACCGCGGAAATCGAACGCTGGCCGGAAACCGCGCTGACCCGCGAACTGGCCCGCCACCCGGCCTTTGTAAACCGGGATGTTTTCCCCATTATTGCCGATCGTCTGACCCAGAAGCAGTTGTTCGACAGGCTGAAGCTGGCCACCGCCCCATGGCAGTTGCTGGCCTCCCCGGATGAATGGCCTGCGGTATTCAAGCGCCTGGGCGACCTTGCCATCGTCAAACGCCGCACCGGCGGCTACGATGGCCGCGGCCAGTGGCGTCTGGGCCCGGATGATACCAACACGCTTCCCGATGAATGCTACGGCGAGTGCATTGTCGAACAGGGCATCCGTTTTTCCGGCGAGGTGTCGCTGGTCGGCGCCCGCGCCCATAACGGTGCTATGGTGTTCTATCCCCTCACCCATAACCTGCATCAGGACGGCATTCTGCGTACCAGCGTCGCTTTTCCCCATGCGGACGCCGACCAGCAGCGCCAGGCGGAGTCGATGCTGGGCGCCATTATGCAGGAGCTTAATTACGTGGGCGTGATGGCGATGGAGTGCTTCGTGACTCCCGCCGGTCTGCTGATTAACGAGCTGGCTCCCCGGGTACACAACAGCGGTCACTGGACCCAGAACGGCGCCTCTGTCAGCCAGTTTGAACTGCACCTGCGCGCCATTCTCAGTCTGCCTTTGCCACAGCCGGCGGTCGACAGCACCTCGGTGATGGTGAACCTGATCGGCAGCCCGCTAAACTACGACTGGCTGAAGCTGCCGCTGGTGCACCTGCACTGGTATGACAAAGAGGTACGCCCGGGCCGTAAAGTGGGCCATCTCAACCTGAGCGCCGGCTCCCCGCGCCGGTTAAGCGATACCCTTAAGGCCCTGACGCCGCTGCTGCCGCCAGAGTACGCCAGCGGACTGGCCTGGGCCCAGGCCCATCTTAACAGCTGATATTCCCTTGCAGGCGGGCCTGGCGTCCGCCTGACATCGCCTGAAACGCACGATATTCCACCCTGGACATTGCGCCCACACACGCAGGCTACGTAAAATAGCGCCACTGCACTTTGCATTTCATTCGCCACGGAACCCTGCCGTCGGCCATAAGGTTTGTTCAATGGATAACGCATCCCCGGTGCGTCCTGATACCCAGGGCTACCGTGACATTATTCTTTCCGGCGTGCCGCTGCTGGATGTGCGCGCCCCGGTGGAATTCGCTCAGGGCTCGCTGCCAGGCGCCCGCAATCTGCCGTTAATGAATGACGACGAACGCGCTCGGGTGGGTACCTGTTACAAGGCAGAAGGTCAGAAAGCCGCGATAGCGCTTGGCCACTCGCTGGTATGCGGCGAGGTACGGGAAGCGCGCATGAGCGCCTGGCGCGACTGGTGCCGGCGCCATCCCGACGGCTATATCTACTGTTCGCGCGGCGGCCTGCGCAGCCACCTGGTGCAGCAGTGGCTGCGGGAAAGCGGGGTACAGGTTCCGTTAATCGAAGGCGGCTATAAAGCGGTGCGTCGCTATATGATGAGCGCCCTTGGTCGGTTGAGTCAGCGTCCAATGCTGCTGGTCGCCGGTAATACCGGCTGCGGAAAAACGCTGATGGTGCGCGACTTCGCCTGCGGCGTCGATCTGGAAGGGCTGGCCCGCCACCGCGGCTCCTCCTTCGGGCGCACCACCGAGCCTCAGCCCAGCCAGGCAAACTTCGAAAACCGCCTGGCGGCCATGATGGTGCAAAAATCCCGGGCCCAGAAGGGCTGGGGCGATTTCTTCTGGCTGGTGGAGGACGAAGGCCCGGCCATCGGCTCACGCCATATTCCCAAACCCTTTCGGGCGCAGATGGAACAGGCGGAAATCGTGGTGATTGACGATCCGCTCCCGCTGCGGCTTGAACGTCTGGAAGAGGAGTACTTTGTCAGCATGGCGGCGGCCTTTATCGCCCAACAGGGTGAAGAACCCGGCTGGCTGGCTTTTGCGGAATATCTGCGTCACGGCATGTCCGCCATTCGCCGCCGCCTGGGAGAAGAGCGCTTTGTTCAGCTAAATGGGATTCTTGAGCAGTCGTTGCAGGAGCATCAACGGCGCGGTAACGCTGCGGCCCACCTTGACTGGCTCACGCCGCTACTGCGCGACTATTACGATCCCATGTATCGCTACCAGCTCGCTAAAAAAGCGCAGAGAATTGTGTTCGAAGGGGATTCGCAGCAGGTCAGGGAGTGGCTGGCGCAGCGCGGCGCCCGCTAGAAGGAAGACCGCGGGCCGCAACGGCCCGCGGATAACGACATCAGAAGTCGTAACGCACACGCACCAGGTTCATATCGCCCTGATCGTCGGTGCTGGAGGTAAACACGTGTTCGTACTGGACGGAGAACCCGTAGTCGAACTTGAAGTTGATCCCCAGACCGTTGTCGATACGCTTCCAGTTGGTGCCGTTCACGAACTCCAGACGGTCGCCCATGACGTACGGCTGAATGCCCTTAACCAGGTACTGGTTGATCGGGAATTCGTAACCGATGAAGTATTCATAACCCCAGGCGTCATCAGCAAAGTAGTTATCTTTGGTGACCAGTGAACGGGTGAATCCACTCTTCATCGGCAGATAGTTCTGGTACCAGCCCAGACCTGCCGCCAGCGTCCAGTTATCCGGAGTCCAGCTCAGCGCCGTACCGTAGATATTCTGGTTATAGGTGGTGCTGTCGGTGCCATCATAGTTGCGAACTTTAGCACGGGTATAGTTCCACGCCAGACCCCAGGTCAAATCGTCGTTGATGTGGTAATCCACACCCAGCGAGCCGCCGCCTTTACGCTTGTACTGCCCCTTACCGTCGTTCAGGTTCAGCGTATCGTCGAACAGCCACGCGGCGTAAACGTCGAAATCACCGTAGGTGTTTTTGTATTTCAGCATTTTACGGGAACGATAGGAACCATCGTAGTCGCCGTTAATACCGTTGCCCGGCGCCTGGCCCAGCATATCGTAGTCCCAGATATCGGTTTTCACACCAACAACATCATAGTAGACGCTGTTCTGCTGACCGAAGGTCAGAGTACCCCAGGTATCGCTCTTGAAACCGGTATAGAGCATACGACGAGTGGTATCGTTAGCGCCGTCGGCATAGTGGTTGTGCCACTTCAGAACCGCCGGAATGTTCACGCCCAGCTCGTAGTAGCTTATCCAGCTGATGTCATCGAACAGATAGTAGTCGGCAGCAAAGCGGAAACGTGTGCCGCCGTCGAAAACGTTACGTTTATATGAACCATTATCATATCCGCCTGTCATATTGTTTATCTGCGGACGAATACTACCGCCAACAGTAAAGTTCAGACGACTCAGCGGATTCCCTGGTTGCGGATCCTGCTTGATTAACGTGATTTCTGCCTGAGCCGCGAACGAAGTCGCGCCCAGTACCACCGCGACGCCGACCAGTTTTGCCAGCGCAGTTATTTTTGTTTTCATTTTTTATCCCTTATTGCCAGTGCTTGCCAAAAGCACAGGCATGTTATCGTTTATTTGTTGCAATTTCGGATGACTCTTTAACGTTCCGTGCTGTTAAGGGATACATATTTTATGAACAAATGTTACAAAAATAAAAAATTGCCACATAACGTGATGTGGCGCACAGAATATGGAAATTAGCTGCTAAATTGTCGGTAAAAACCGCGACCCTTCAGCAATCGGATTCCCAGCCAGCCGCCGCACAGCGACAGCAAAACGCCACCGCACAGCGGTAAAATAATCCACAACCGCCACTCCGGCTCCCAGGGGAAATCGAATACCCGGGTCTGTAACATCGCCAGCGCCGTTTCGGCCCCCAACGCCGCCACCAGACCCGATACCACGCCCAGTACCGCAAATTCGCACCACAGCGTGGTTCTGAGTAGCCGCTTACCGGCCCCCAGGGTGCGACACACCACCAGCTCCTGATGACGCTGGCGCATTCCTACCTGAACCTGAGCCAGCAACAGGAGTATTCCGCAGGCGGTCACCAGAATCACCATCACCTCCAGCGCGCGGCTGACCTGCTCCAGTACCTGACCGACCTGCTTCAGAATCGCACCGATATCCAGCAGGCTGACGGTGGGGAAATGGCGGTTCAGATCGGTCAGCATCCGCGAGTCGCCTTCCCAGCGCATACTGGTCAACCAGCTTTGGGGCTGACCATCCAGCGCTCCCGGCGGGAAAACGAAGAAAAAGTTAGGACGCAGGCTTTCCCACTCCACGCGGCGCAGGCTGGTGACTTTCGCGCTGAAGCGCTGCGTATCGCCGGTGAAGGTCAACTGCTGCCCCAGACGGATATTCAGGCGCTTCGCCAGCCCCTCTTCTATTGACACTTCCCCCGTTTTGGGCGGCCAGCTTCCGGCCACCACCGGGTTACGGGGCGGTAGATGGCTTTGCCAGGTCAGATTCAGCTCGCGGTTCAGCGCCTCGTCGCGATGGCCTTCGGTGCTTTTACCGTCGATTTCAGTCAGACGGGCCCGCACGATGGGGTACCAGGCATCGGGGATCAGTTGGTGATCGGCCAGAAACTCCTTCAGCGGCTGTATCTGTTGCGGACTGATATTGACCAGGAAGTAATTGGGGCTGTCAGGCGGCAATTGCTGGCGCCAGCGATCCAGCATATCGCTACGCAGCACCAGCAGCAGCGCCAGTAGCATAAAAGAGAGCGAAAAAGCCGCCAGTTGGCTCAGAGTCGCCCAGGGCTGGCGCAGCAGACGACTAACCGCCAGACGCATCGGCAACGCCCCCAGCGTCAGGCGGCCAAGCAGGCGCAGCAGCAGCCAGCCCGCCACGCCGCACAGCGCCGCCAGAACCACGGCACCGGCCAGTACCGCCCACAGCAGCATACTGCCGCCCATTAACAGCGCCAGTAACGCCACCACCACACAGGCCATCAGCGGCAGCCAGATCTTTAACGGCCAGACGTTAGCGACCGCGTCTCGACGCAGCACCCTCACCGGACGCGTCGCCAGCAGTAACCGATACGGACGCAGCCCCACCAGCAGGGAAATCACCGCCATACCGCCAATGGCCCATAGCCAGGGCCAGAGGCTGGCGGCAGGCAGCGACACCGGCAGCACCGGTGCCAGCGCGCGCAGCAGCAGCCGTTCAAACATCAGCCCCACCGCGCCCCCCGCCAGCGCCGACAGCGCCAGCAGCATCAGCCACTGACCGACGATCAGCCTGCGTAGCGCAGAGCGGCCGGCGCCCAGAGTTTTCAGGATTGCCACCAGATCGTAGCGGCTACGGCAATAGTGGCTCATCGCCACCGCCACCGCCGCCACCGCCAGTAGCAGCGTCAACAGCGCCGAAAGCAGCAGGAACTGACGCGAACGCTCCATCGATTTGCCCAGCGCCCCTTCGTCCTGATCCAGTCCGTACCAGCGCTGTTCCGCCGACAGCTGCGGGGTAAGCCAGGATTCGAACCGCGCCAGCGACGACTCAGAACCGCCGAACTTATAGCGCCAGGTCAGACGGCTGCCGGGCTGCACCGCCCCGGTAGCGGGAACATCCGCCAGGTTCATCATCAGGCGCGGCGCCATCCGGAACGGGTTAAACCCGGCATCCGGCTCCTGTAATACCTCGCCGGCGATCTTCAGTGTGGTATCGCCGACGTCCAGAGTATCGCCGGGCTTCAGCCCCAACAGCGCCATAAGCCGGGGTTCCAGCAGCGCCGCACCGGGCGCCGGCTTCAGCCCCTGTGGACGTGTCACCAGCTCGCCGTACATCGGGTAGATATCATCCACCGCTTTAACGCTCGCAAGTACCGGACGTTCCCCGGCGAACGTCATGGTGCTGAAGGTAAGCTGCCGCCCCACTTTTAGCCCATCGCTGCTCGCCTGGTTCAGCCAGCCATCCGGTACGGCGCGCGGCGCCCGTAACGCCCGATCGCCGGCCAGAAATTCCCGGCTTTGCTGACTGAGCCCGCGCTCCATCCTATCGCTGATATTGCCCAGCGCCAGTACGCAGGCCACCGCCAGGCTCAGGGCCATCCAGACAATCAGCAAAGAGGGCGAGCGCCATTCGCGCCAGAACCAGCGTATAACCATTACGCCTCCTTCAACCGGCCGTCGCTCAGACGCAGGCGACGATCGCAACGCGCCGCGAGCAGGGGATCGTGAGTCACCAGGATCAGGGTGGTGGCGTGATCCCGGTTCAAAGAGAAGAGCAGATCGGCGATTCGATCGCCGGTCTGCCTGTCCAGGTTGCCGGTGGGTTCGTCGGCGAACAGCAGCGCCGGACGGCCAATAAACGCCCGCGCCAGCGCCACCCGCTGCTGCTCTCCACCGGAAAGCTGGGCAGGAAGATGGTGAAGCCGTTTACCCAGCCCCAGCTGTTCCAGTAATGTTCTGGCCTGCTCACGACTGGCGGCGTCGTTCTCGCCGCGCAGTAGCGCGGGGAGTTGCACGTTTTCCAGGGCGTTCAGCGTCGGCACCAGCATAAACGACTGAAAAACGAAGCCGATGCTGCTGGCGCGCAGCGCTGCCCGCGCCTCTTCATCCATGGCGTGGAGCGCTTTTCCCAGCAGCATGACCTGACCGCTGCTACCGTCGTCCAGCCCCGCCAGAATCGACAGCAGCGTCGACTTACCGGAGCCGGATTCGCCGATCAGAGCGATGGTTTCGGCTGGTTTGACAACAAGCTCAACTCCGGTAAGGATGGAGAGCTCGTGCTCCCCCTCTCCGACGGATTTCTTAAGATGATGAACTTCAAGAATGTTTTCCGCTGGCATCTACCCTTCCTGTTACTGGCTATGATGGTTGCCCGCGCGGCCAGTGCGGACACCTTACTGGTTCTTGGGGATAGCCTGAGCGCCGGTTATCGGATGTCCGCCAGCGCCGTCTGGCCCGCACTGCTCAATAAAAAATGGCAGCCTGACATCCAGGTGGTGAACGCCAGTATCAGCGGCGACACCTCGCCACAGGCGCTGGCACGTCTGCCCGGACTGTTAAAACAGCACCAGCCGCGCTGGGTGCTGATTGAGCTGGGGGGCAACGATGGCCTGCGCGGCTTCCCGCCCGCCGACATCGAAAATACGTTGCGCCAGGCGATTAACGAAGTGAAAACCGCCCAGGCCCAGCCGCTGCTGATGCAAATTCAGCTCCCGGCCAACTACGGTCGGCGTTACAATGAGGCCTTCAGCGCCATTTATCCCAGGCTCGCGAAAGAATTTTCCGTTCCCCTGCTGCCCTTCTTTATGAAAGAGGTTTATCTCAAACCCGGGTGGATGCAGGACGACGGTATCCACCCCAGCCCGGAAGCCCAGTCGTTTATTGCAGACTGGATGGCCGACAAGCTGGCTCCCATAGTTAATCACGGCTCCTGAACCGCCGGGGAATAAACGACGTAAAGTTATGCAAAAAAACGTGTTAATCACAGGCTGTTCCAGCGGCATTGGTCTTGCCTGCGCCGCTGAACTGCAGCGCCGGGGCTGGCGTGTACTGGCCGCCTGCCGCAAACCGGATGACGTCGCGCGCATGAACCAGCTGGGCTATACCGGTATCGAGCTCGATCTGGATTCGCCGCAAAGCGTATCCCGGGCCGCGCAACAGGTGATTGAATTAACCAACGGCCGCCTGTATGGGCTGTTTAATAACGCGGGATATGGCGTCTATGGCCCGCTGACCACCATCGATCGCTCACAGATGGAGCAGCAGTTCGGCGCCAATTTCTTTGGCGTTCATCAGCTCACCATGCTGCTGTTACCGGCGATGGCGCCCCACGGCGAAGGACGAATCGTGATGACCAGTTCAGTAATGGGGCTGATAGCCACCCCCGGGCGCGGCGCTTACGCGGCCAGCAAGTACGCCCTGGAGGCCTGGAGCGATACCCTGAGAATGGAGCTACGTCACAGCGGCATTAAGGTCAGCCTGATCGAACCCGGCCCGATTCGCACTCATTTTACCGCCAACGTGAACCAGACCCGCAGCGATGCACCGGTAAAAAACCCGGGGATCGCCACCCGCCTCTCGCTTGGCCCTGAAGCCGTGGTGGCGAAGGTATGCCACGCGCTGGAAAGCCCACGCCCCAAATTGCGCTATCCGGTCACCCTGGTCGCGCATGCCATAAGATTACTGAAACGCCTGCTTCCCGACCGGGCGCTGGATAAAATATTGCAGGGGTGAGTTGAAGCACGACATCGTGCCCCCATGTATACCCTAAATAATTCGAGTTGCAGGAAGGCGGCAAGCTCGTGAATCCCCGGGAGCATAGCCGTACTATGTGACCTGGGTGAACGAGCGCGGCCAACGCACCTGCAGCTTGAAGTATGACGGGTATAGAGATGAAACGCTAAACAGAGAGCAACCCATGTCCACACAGACGATTATCGACATCAGCGAAGCAAACCTGCGCCAGACCCTGGAACAATCTATGACGGTTCCCGTACTGTTTTACTTCTGGTCAGAACGCAGCCAGCACTGTCAGCAGCTTACCCCGGTGCTCGAAAGCCTCGCCAACCAGTATCACGGGCAGTTTGTGCTGGCGAAGGTGGACTGTGACGCGGAACAAATGCTGGCTTCGCAGTTCGGACTGCGCGCCATTCCGACCGTTTATCTGTTCCAGAACGGTCAACCGGTGGACGGTTTTGAAGGCCCCCAACCGGAAGAGGCCATTCGCGCTCTGCTGGATAAAGTGCTGCCGCGCGAAGAAGAGCTGAAAGCGCAGGAAGCGACCCAACTGATGCAGGAAGGCAAATTCGATGAAGCGCTGCCGCTCTTAAAAGACGCCTGGCAGCTTTCCGGCCAGGCCAGCGAGTACGGCCTGCAACTGGCGGAAGTTCAGCTGGCCCTGAATCGCCCGGACGATGCCGAAGCGGTGCTGAAAACCATCCCACTTCAGGATCAGGATACCCGCTATCAGGGGCTGCTGGCGCAGATCGATCTGCTGCGCCAGGCGGCAGACACTCCGGAAATCCAGCAGCTTCAGCAGCAGGTTGAACAGAACCCGAACGATCCTCAGCTTGCGAACCAGCTGGCGCTTCAGCTTCAACAGGTAGGACGCAATGAAGAGGCGCTGGAACTGCTGTTCGGTCATCTGAAGCAGGATCTGGGCGCAGGCGACGGCGAAGTCCGCAAACTGTTTCAGGAAATTCTGGCCGCACTGGGTACCGGCGATCCGCTGGCTTCCCGCTTCCGCCGCCAGCTCTATTCCCTGCTTTACTGATTCCGGCATGCCTCACGGGGCGATGACGGCCCCGTTTTACCCCTTCTGTTGCCTGGCGTTTCCTTAATTTTGCGCCCCCTCTTCTGAATCCTCAAAAAATGGCGCTATCCGTTAGTATTAGCCACACTTAAACGCATATAATTCATCCGGGCTTTATTATCACGATGTTGAATATTCGGCGGGTTGAGCGAAAACAGGAGGGTTTTCGATGATGATGGTGATTCTGGTTCTGATTATTGTGGCGCTGGTGGTGGTGGCCGCCGGAGTGAAAATCGTTCCTCAGGGTTTTCAGTGGACCGTGGAGCGTTTCGGGCGCTATACCCGCACACTACAGCCGGGCCTGGGGCTGGTGGTGCCGTTTATGGACCGCATAGGCCGTAAAATCAATATGATGGAGCAGGTGCTTGATATTCCTTCCCAGGAAGTTATCTCCCGCGATAACGCCAATGTCTCTATCGACGCTGTGTGCTTTATTCAGGTAATCGACTCCGCTAAGGCGGCCTATGAGGTCAGCAACCTTGAACTGGCCATCATTAACCTGACCATGACCAATATCCGTACCGTGCTCGGCTCTATGGAACTGGACGAGATGCTCTCTCAGCGCGACAGCATCAACAGCCGCCTGCTGCATATCGTCGATGACGCCACCAACCCCTGGGGCGTGAAAATCACCCGTATTGAGATCCGCGATGTGCGCCCCCCTGAGGAGCTGATTTCATCGATGAACGCTCAGATGAAGGCGGAACGTACCAAACGCGCCTACATTCTGGAGGCGGAAGGGGTACGCCAGGCCGAAATTCTGAAAGCGGAAGGCGACAAGCAGTCGCGTATTCTGCGCGCCGAAGGGGATCGCCAGTCGGCATTCCTGCAGGCCGAAGCGCGTGAGCGCCAGGCCGAAGCGGAAGGTCGCGCCACCAAAATGGTTTCTGAAGCCATCGCCGCCGGGGATATCCAGGCCATCAACTACTTTGTCGCCCAGAAATATACCGAAGCGCTACAGCAAATTGGCGGCGCCGAAAACAGCAAGGTGGTGCTAATGCCGCTGGAGGCCAGCAGCCTGATGGGCTCCATCGCCGGGATCGGCGAACTGCTGAAGGAGAGCGCGAAAGAGCGTAAGCCATCATGATTGCCGCCATGCTGGTCGAACATCCGCACGTTTTCTGGCTGACGCTGGGTGGCTTACTGCTGGCTGCCGAGATGCTGGGCACCGGCGGTTATCTGCTGTGGAGCGGCATCGCCGCCGTGATTGTCGGCGTTTTAAGCTGGCTGCTGCCCCTGAGCTGGGAATGGCAGGGAGCCAGCTTCGCGCTGCTGACAGTGCTGTGCGCCTTTTGCTGGTGGCGCTGGATGGCCGCACGCAACCGCGAACAGCCCGCTAACGGCATCAACCAGCGCGGCCAGTCAATGATTGGCCAGGTGCTGGTGCTGGATGAAGCCCTGATTAACGGGCGCGGCCAGGCCCGGGTCGGCGACAGCCGCTGGCCGGTAGTCGCCGACCACGATCTGCCCGCCGGATCGCGGGTAAAAGTGGTGGCGATAGAGGGGATCACGCTGCGAATAGAGGCCTGCGCCTCAGGCCTGTGAGCGGCGACAGCAGCCGGAAAGGTTATCGATAATCGGACAGTCGGCGCCATCGTCCCCCGGACAGCTTTCCGCAAGCGCCAGCAACTGCTGGCGCATCCCCTTCAACTCTTCGATATGGCGTTCAATATCCGCCACCTTTTGCAGAGTACGTGCTTTCACGTCTGCGCTGTGGCGCCGGGGATTATTAAACAGGCTAATCAGTTCCCGACACTCTTCCAGATTAAAGCCCACCTGGCGCGCCTGGCGTAGCAGCGTCAGCTCCTCAAGATGCTTCTGGTCATAGCTGCGATAGCCATTTTCGCTGCGAATCGGCGCCGTCACCAGCCCCTTCTCTTCATAAAAACGGATCGCTTTACTGGTCAGCCCGGTGCGTTTCGCCACGTCGCTAATGTTCATGCTGCCTCCTGTATGTTGCTACCGGCTAGTTTACGCGCAATAACCATGGGGGCAAGCGATAGCCGGCTGAGGAAAAAGCCCCTCTCCTGTCATTCTTCATCACGGCAAAATCACAAATGCTAATAGTTTCATTTGGCAATCAATATCTAAAGGCAATACTGTTAACTACATCCCAAACTCACCTGATAACCCCGACTGATTACTGTAAATGGGACAAAAATCACAAAAAAACATCTCAACTAATAATACAAAACGCACAACCAATAAAAACAAAACATTGTTTTATTTAATGGCGAGGCGTTTATGAACGTAGAAAAACCCATTTTATTACGGCATCAGCTGGCCTATGGAGGGGGAAATTTATTAGGTAGCGGCGCTCTGGCTATCGCAGGTATCTGGTTACTCTATTTCTACACCACCTTCTGTGGTCTGACACTGATACAGGCGACGACAATCTTCTCTGTCGCCAGCATCATAGATGCTATTAGCAATCCGCTAATGGGTTACCTCTCTGACAATTTTGGTAAAACCAGGCTCGGTAAGCGATTTGGCCGCCGCCGCTTCTTCATCCTGCTCGGTATTCCACTCATGATGGTCTACCCGCTACTGTGGGTAGAAGGTTTTGGCTTCTGGTATTACCTTTCCACCTACGTACTGTTCGAACTGATTTATACCTCGGTCATGGTGCCCTATGAAACGCTTGCCACAGAAATGACCACCGACTTTGCAGCACGCTCCAGGCTGACTGGTTACAAGGCCATTTTTGGTAAAATTGCCAACTTTCTGGCAGCATTCATTCCGGGACAGTTCATTCTGATCTATGGTAAAGATTCTGCGGCGCCTTTCTTTTTCACCGCCTTGACCTATGGCGCTATTTTATTCTGTGCCATCGGCATGCTGTATCTATTTTCCTGGGAGCGTCAGGAGCAAGATAGCGCGCCACGCGAAGAGAAAAAAATGACGCTGGCGCGAACAATGTTAGCCCTGATGTGCGACATAAAATCGACCTTCCACCTGCGGGTATTTCGTAAGCATTTGGGTATGTACCTGTGCGGCTTCGGCGCAGAATGGCTGTTCGCTTCGGTTTTCACCTATTTCATCATTTTCGTACTGCAATACGACCCGGCGATGGTGGCCGGATTAAGCAGCCTGAACTCCATGCTGCAGCTTTTCTCTACCGCGATCTTTATTGCCATCTGTGTAAAACACAGCTTCAGTAAACCCTATATTCTGGCGCTGTCCATCGTTATATTCTCTGTTATTTGCTATAGCCTGCTCTATGTACTTAAGGTACCACAGCAGTATGCCACGGCGGCGATGCTGGCGATCACCGTCGTGTTCGGTATCGGTACCGGCGGCGTTTATTACATTCCCTGGACGGTTTACACCTTTCTGGCGGATATTGATGAAGCCTTTACGGGACGCCGCCGGGAAGGGATCTACGCGGGGGCGATGACCTTCTCTGGCAAACTGATGCGCTCGGTTATCGTCTTCGTGATGGGCGCGATTCTCAGTTTCTACGGCTTCCAGTCTAAGTCCCATACCCAGCCAGAAAGCGCCGTAATGGCGATTGCCGCAGTATTTTGCATTGGCGTTATCTCGCTTGCGATCGTGGGGATGATTTTCAGTCATCAGATGAAGCTGAACCGCAAAACGCACCTGATAGTGCTTGGTGAAGTGGCAAGAATTAAAGCGGGCGGCGAAATAGCCCAGGTGGCGCCAGAGGTACGCGCGGTAATGGAAGAGTTAATCGGCTATCGCTATGAAGAGTGTTGGGGCAACAGCAAGGTGTGCCGTAAAATATTCGATGCGCCCGCCGTCAAAAATGACAGGCCTGAGATGGCAAGTACCACGCAGCAGGGGTAGCGGGAAGTACCACACAAAATAAATCACCACCTCCCCTGGAGGTGGTTTAGAGATGATAATGAAAAAAACGGCCAGATAATGGCCATTTTTTTATTTTATTAATGGTCGCTATTGCGCCGTCTGGCCATATTTTGGTGAACGGGGGCCATACAACAAGCCACCATTTTTCCCTGCGCTAAACAACCGTATACTGGTCACTTCGGCAATATCATGTGCTTTATCGGTTGCCGTATTGGAAATCTGAGCCACAGCTGCCGTGATCAAAATGCCCAACAATCCGCCATTATTGTTATTCTGCCCTTCATTCGTCGAAGCTGTTGCGCTGCCTTTCCATAACTCTTTGCCAGAACGCGCATCCACTAAACGCGCCGTTGCCGTTACCCGCGTATCGCTGTTCACAACCTGATATGACGTCCCATAGTCCGTAACTGTAATATACATAACACTATCAGCGCCAAAGATTTCCTGTAGCTTTTTCAGAGGAATAGCGCTGATATCTTCCGGGGCCGTGACGCCGTTTTGCCTGAATGTCTCATCGACAACCGCTACCGGGAACACATAATAGCCAGATTCGGCTAGCGGCATAGTGACACCACTAAGGAAACTCTGACTGGCATTGACATCCGGTGACTTATTGACAGGAGGAAGCACCAGAATGCTGCGAGGATTACTTTCCCGGAAAGCCGAGTAGTCAGTCGCTTTTTGAGTGTTTTTTGCACACCCTGTTACTATCAGGGAAGAAATAATGACTAATAGCGGCAAGAATCCTTTCATTTTATTCAATCCCTTTTTTCATGGTCAGAAAATCGATATAAGGTGTCGATTCCGGATACTGCATTTTTTCAGCATTAAATTCAGCTTTAGCCCGGTCTGCATTTCCTGTATTGCTATAGAGCATGCCCAATTGGGCATGGACACCAGGAGGAACCGGCTTGTTGGTCGCTTTCGACTCTTCAATCAGTTTCTGTAATTCAGCGATCTGCTCCTGTGGACTGGTTTCGTGGGTATAATAGTGGTAGATCGAATCCTGATAGCTTCTCCATGTATAAATTTTCTCTGGGGCCTTAGTGGTGCAGCCCGCCAGCATCAATAACGCTGCGCTAAAAGCAGCAACCTTGCTTAAGTATTCCATGATTAATTCCTTTTAATTTATAGCAGAGGGGTTCCAGCGACCATTCTCGATACCAGCAACCAGATTATTAACCGCTTCACGAATAGCAAGGTCCAATACTTTTCCATTCAGCGTAGAGTCATAGCTGGCAGTTCCGCCAAAACCCAGTATTTCACGGTTAGACAGCGCATATTCCCCCGCCCCCTGTGAAGAGAAAACCACTTCCGACGTTCTGACATTAACCACATTCAGGGCGACTTTCGCATAAGCCACCTGTGATTTACCACGCCCCAGAATACCAAACAGGGCCCTGTCGCCAGTCTCTTTACGGCCAAACTCAGTTACATCCCCCGTAATAACCCAGGCCGCCCCTTTCAATTGCTGGCTCTTGCCGCTAATACCCGCTTCAGTTTTAATCTCATCCATATTCATACGGTCCAGCACATTGAAGCGACCGGTCTGCTGTAAATGGGTAACCAGAATAGTTTTTGACTGGTTGCCTAACCGGTCAACACCATCGGAAAATATGCCATTCATATATCCAGAACGATTATCAAATTTGCCAACTGAGATCGGGCTGCGTGGCCCCTGCCATGTCGATTGATAAGCCGCAACTTTTGCGACCTCCACTGAGCGATGGGATTCTGTAGCACAACCGGTAAGCAATAGAGCGCTAAAGCAAAGTGAAGCTATGATGACTTTGTTGACCATACTATTTTTATTTCCTTTAAAAATTCTAATGGAATAAATCGCTATCCTGCCTGGATGCACAATGTCTTACAGACATCAGAATGTTATATAAAAGCTGGAAAAGGGGAATAAGCCCCACCTCAACGTCTAAAGAACTACTTATTTTAGGAATATTCGCTACAATGCTAACAATAGAGAATTTTATAACAATACATAAACGTATCTCTACCCACTGTTGCCACCCAGAGGACAAAGCCATTTTAATGTTCCACGATGAGATTACAATAAACTTTTCCTTATATATTCTTAATCGTTAATATCGCTTTACTTTACTCGCCTGGCTACCATTTTCCCTGTGTTATACAGACTAAAAATGCATTACTCAAAATTAAAAGTTTTTCTTTCATTAAAATTCACCGCAATCCATCTTAATAAAGAGAAAAAACTGGTTTAATATTTTGCTTTTAAGCCATAAGAGAGCTCCACGCTCTGATGATCCACCTTATAGTCAGCCTGATTGTGAATATCGCTCCCCCAGGATGCCGGTCTCCGGACGGTTTCCGGCTTCGGCGGTTACAACGGCCCCCCGGCCTGGAAATCGCCGGAGCGTTCACGGCTGCCAGGGTCAGCCCGACAGGACGTCGGGCTGAGGGCGTGCGGCACAGGGAGGTGCCGTCACGCCCGACCCGTCCGGCTGCCGGGAAAAGCGCAGGGAATCGCGCAGCGACGGTTTCCATTGCCGGAAAGCCAGGTTGTAAGGAGGCGGCGCCTGAGCCTCCTTACCCGTTCACCGGTACCGGAACTGACATATGAAAAAGAAACGCAAAGTGAACGGAACATTCACCGCGAGCACATATTTCTCCTGAAAACGGCACCCGGCATGAAATATTATTCTGAGAATGAAACAACACTGAAAATCCATTTAAATATTGCGAACCAGATTCAGAAAGCAGAAAAATAGCACACCACTGTATTTTATTACAGGTTAAAATAACGACAACGCATAATTTATTAATAAAGGAAGACAGCAGAGAAGCTCACTTATTAATACAGGCGCGGCCCGCCAGTGCGCTAACACTGACAGGCCGCTGACCACAACAACTATCGGAGGTAGTTATTATGGCTGATGCACATCATAAGCCACAGGCGGTTATTTCCAAAACGCAACGCAACCTGAAAGTCGGATATACCAGCATACGTCACGAAAATTCCACTACCGGCGTGACCACTTACTACAGCCGGTCACCCAGTCTGCACCTTAAAGGCAACTGGTTATCCGGCCTGCTGAATAACAGGTAAAAAGATCCCGGCTTAATGACCGGGATCTTTTTATCAAGAAGGAAGTTTTGACAGTAAACTATTTACTTTTTCTGTATCTTCCGGGTGAAGCTTCAGATATCTTTCACAGGCTAGTCGGACATAGTGATAACAGGTTTCTTCACTGACAATGACGGTTTCCGCTTCAGAAGGAGGGTAACCTACAGCAAACTCCACCCCCTCGAAATGTTCGCTTTCATCGTAGCTGTTCATGTCGGGAAAGTTACAGTAAGCACCATCTTTATTTAAAGAGCCGCCACTAGAAAACAATTCAAGAGCTTCAATAAAATCACCATCCTCGTACATTCTGTCAAAATAGGACGCAGCAATTAAATTGAGTCCACCATCTACATCTTGTTGAGTAAATAATTCTTTTATCATGAGTCACCTCAATTAGGATGGAAGTTACGAACTGTTCCAGTCGTTTTATCTACATAAATTCTAAAATTAACACCATCCACGGTTACATTTGCCTGACCACTCTTACTCGACATTGCCTCATTGAATCCCTTAGCAGCGGCCTGTTGCCCAAGCTCTAAGATTTTCTGGTCGGTGAATACATTAGGATCATAGATAGTCTTAGTCTCAACAGTAGTTTTATATTCCCCCGTAAGGCTTCCATCCCGATTCTTGGTTGGAACCAGATATTTCACCTCAGTGATACCCTTCACTCCTGTCGGGGTTTCACTGACTATCTTCACATTGTACTCTTTAGCTGCATCATAAAACGCATTGGCGTTATGACCACCCGAAATCCCATTTTTCTGAGTAAAACCATCTACGGTTGCCAGATGCTTGGGTTGATCAACTCTGAAATTAATTCCTGATGGATAAACAACAATTTTTTCAGCCAGCGAGCTGAGTTTACCAACAACTGCAGCGCCCAACACGGGCGTCATTGATGCCGAAACCGTCTTCATCCCATCATAGGTCTCGACATAGTTCTCAGCCGTCGCCTTATCAACCCCAAGCTGCACCATGGCATAGTTCACCATCGCATCCTTCACCTGCTGCTGATTCTGTGCATCAACGCTGGTGATATTCAGCAGGTTCACTATCTGCCCGTAAGCATCCGCATACTGCTGGCTGGCTTTCGAGTTGTAGTTACCGAGGCCCTCATACCCTTCTTTAGCTTCAATAACTTTCAGTCTTGCACTCGCACACGCCGCACTCCCTGCATTGCCATTGCTACACGCATCAATCACTTCCTTGTCACTGGCGATATCCTTTTCGCGCAGTTCATTGATTTTCTGCTGCGCTTTCTCTCGCTCTGCCGGGTCTTTGCTGTTCTGGAGCTTCTGCTTCGCTATCTCAAGTTCTGTTTTCTCTGACACGCTCAGATAGTTATTTTCCGCCGAATTCTTCCCGGCCTGCGCCCCTGCCACCGCATCCGCCGTACTGTTTCCGGCAAGACCACCCGCAAGACCTGCCGCCAGCGTACCCAGCGTACTGATGGTCTGCTTCTCCGTTTCTGTCAGTTCACTGACCTTCTTACCCGGATACAGCTGCCCCATCACCAGTTGCGCCATTACTTCACCGCTCACCGCTCCGGCGGCACCCGCCGCCGCGCTGTTACCCGCAGCCCAGGAAGTCACCGCGCCCACCACCGCGTGCGCCATCGCACGGCTGGCCTCGTCCGGCGCAAGCTTGTGTATCTGCTCCGCCAGATACGGCGCCGACGCACCGCTGATAGCCTGAGCAAGATTGCCCCCCCGCCAGACCCTGCACCGCCGCCGTCGCCGCCTGAATACCCTGCTGCAACGCACTTCCGGTACCGAACTACTGCATCACATTGTTGTAGGCCCGCTCCGCCACATCCTTATCGCTGAACGGTTTTCCTTCCCGCTCCAGTTGCGCTTTCGCCTCTGCCAGCGCCGCCGGATCCTGCTTCGCCTTCATCCGGCTATCTGCCCTTCCGTCGTCGCAATATCCCCCACCTGGCGGCCTATCTCCCCGATAAGCTGCGCTTCCTGAAGCCGCTGCTGCTCCTTCTCCTTATCAAATATCGGACTCAGACCGTTCGCCGCATGTTCAGTATCCCGGGAAAGCTCTGCCACATCCTGAGTCTGCTTATCCTTATCCCGGATAGTGATGGTGCCCTCGCTGACGGCGGCATGCGTGGTGCTGCTGTCATGCCCCTCGCCGTTCATCCCCACCAGCAGGCTGCTCGCCGCGTTACCAATAAACTGACCGCCCACGCTACCGCCCGTGGAAAGCCCCGCGCTCTGGTGCTCCACCTTATAGTCAGCCTGATTGTGAATATCGCTCCAGCCCAGCGTGCCGGTATCCAGCTTATTTTTGTCCGGGGATGCCGTCGAGGCTATCACAGCGCCATCCAGCTGCGTATGCTCGCCCACCGTCACATCGAAGCCGCCCTTACCCGCAAACAGCCCCGTCTGCTCCTGCACCGAATCAAAATTGCTGTGCATTTTGTCACGGCTCGCGCTCACGCTCGCCGAGCCGCTGGCCCCCGCGCCCCAGGTCACGCTCGCGCCGGCGCTGCTGCCGCTCTGCTTCATATCATAGCGGTCGCTGTCCTGCTCGCTCTTCATCGTCAGGTTACGGCCCACGTCCGCCTTTATCGACTCACCGCTCACCTGGGCGCCCTGCAACAGCGTATCCCGCCCGCTGCTGATACTCACCAGGCGACCCGCGTCCACCGTGGTCTCCGTATGGGTCAGACCGTTGCCCTTCTCGCGACCCTGACTCTGGTTTACGCTCGCCGACACCGTAAAACCGGCGCTGCCCGAGCCCACCGCGATACCCACTCCCACGCTGCCGCCGCTGCTCTTATTGCTGCCGCTCAGCCGTTCGCTGTTCTGCCCCGAACTCAGACTGATATCCCGGTTCGCCGTGAGCGCCATATCGCGCCCCGCCGTCAGCTGGCTGCCCTGCACCGCCAGGTCGCCGCCCTGACCGCTGGCGTCTCCCGTGGCCCGGATGGTCATATCCCTGCCCGCCGTTAAGGTGCTTCCGGAGGACGTACGCTGCTCAAGACGGCTCTCCGAGGTCGACTTCTGACTGCCGTAGCTCAGCATCACACCAACGGTATTCCCGTCCTTCTTATCGTCCGACACCGCCGCCAGCCTGCCCGCCTGCACTGCCTGATAACCCGTCAGCGCTGCCTGGGTCCCCTTCAGCGCCGCCAGCCGGCCATCATCCTCCTTACCCGCCGCCCGCGCCTGCTGCGTCGCCGTATTCAGCGCGCTGCCCACCGAACCCGAAAGCCCCAGCGTCAGCCCGCTGCTCTTCGTCTCGGTCTTCGTCAGCTCGGTATGACTGTTCTGCGCCGCGGTTATCGCCACATCGCGACCGGTAATACTGATATCCTGCCCCGCCACCACATCGCTGCCGTGAACCGTGGCCAGATTCCCGGCGCTCAGCGACACATTCCCGCCGCTGCTGCCAACGGTACTACTGGCACGAAGGCACCCATCCCGGCCTGGAAATCGCCGGAGCGTTCACGGCTGCCAGGGTCAGCCCGACAGGACGTCGGGCTGAGGGCGTGCGGCACACGGACGTGCCGTCACGCCCGACCCGTCCGGCTGCCGGGAATTAGCGGAGGGTACCCGAAGGGCGATTTTCACGCCGGAAAGCCAGGTCGTAAGGAGGCGGCGTTTGAGCCTCCTTACCCGTTCACCGGTGCCGGAACTGGCATATGAAAAAGAAACGCAAAGTGAACGGAATATTCACCGTGAGAACATATTCCCCCTGAAAATTACACCCACCATGAAATATCATTCCGAGAATGGAACAACACTGAAAATCCATTTAAATATTGCGAACCAGATTCAGAAAAAAGAAAAACATCACACCACTGTATTTTATTACAGGTTAAAATAACGACAGCGCATAATTTATTAACGAAGGAAGACAGCAGAGAAGCTCACTTATTAATACAGACGCGGCCCGCCAGTGCTGCAAACACTGACAGGCCGCTGACCACAACAACTATCGGAGGTAGTTATTATGGCTGATACACATCATAAGCCACAGACGGTTATTTCCAAAACACAACGTAACCAGAAAAATGAATATACCAGCACAGGTCACGAAAACGGTAAATCAGAGCCCGTCACACCCCGGACACAACTGCGTCAGTGTACCGTTGGCTACCGCCCCAACGGCGGCCAGCCCGATCCCCTGCCGCAGATAACCCTTAAGGGTCACTGGCTTAAAGAGGCAGGTTTTGAAACCGGAACGCTGCTTCAGGTGCGGGTGATGAATGGCTGCCTGGTACTGACAGCACAACCGGCACCGGCGCCAGTGCCGGAGATTATGCAGACGCTGAAGCGGGTCTGTAAGTTTTCCCCCCGTAAACAGCAACAGGTGGCCGGTTTTATTGAGGGGATAACAGCATCCAGGAAGCGGTAACTGACTGATAAAAAACAATCCCGGTATTGAGGCCGGGATTTATCTAGCTTTTAAATATAGCAGCTCCTCTTTCCAAATAACTTTTCCACTTATCCATTAAATGATTAACATTTTCCACTTGAGAGTGTATTGATGGATCATACCCATCAGAAGGAGGCATGTATTTAATAAAACTTTCTATCTCTGATGGATAATCAAAATCAGCATAAATAATCTCAACTTCAGCTAACGGATCTTCAAATTTATCACGGTTATGCCACAACCAACTCAGAACAATAAACAACCATTTTCCTTTGATTATCAGTTCATCTTTCTGCTCACTTTCTGAACACAGCTCCTTTAACAAAGGAGCCACGTGATTTGCTTCACTAGATATAATGAATGACAATTCAAGCTCAGAATTAGTATAACTTCCTGTCAAGACATTATTTTCTGCTTTTTTTATTGGCACTTCTGATGTTATGAAATTATTCTCATAACCCCACTTTACATCACACCATGAAAGATAAATATTCTTATCAATAAAATTAAAAGGTATTGGATATAAATTCATGTCATTTTGCCTTCGGAGATCGTTGATTAGGGATGCCAGTAATGCGCCCACCTTCAATAAATCTTTGGTGTGTTACGTTCCCTTTATTATCATAGATATATTCGAATATACCTTTTTTATCATTAAAGAAGCCTTCAGCTTGCAGTAATTTTCTTTCTATACCATCACCGCCTTTGATAGTGAAAACTTTCCCATCCATCAATTGCTCACGGCTCAAATAACTTGCACCTCTATGAGTAGGGTCTGGTTTTAGCCCACTGCCAATTCGTTCTGCTTCCAGAATTTTATTAACAACCGAAGATTTTAATGCTGTTTCCACCATACCAGTGGTTTTCGCAACAACCTTTTCCGTCAGTACCGCACCACCTTTCACAACTCCGGCACCGCCAGCTAGCAGCCCCGCGATATCGGTGACCAGCTTACCGCCCTCAACACCCGCATTAAACGATCCGCTGGCCCCGGCTTTCTGATACTCCGCTTCCATTCGATCGATGCGATCAATATAGGACTGCTTCACTGCATCCGAGACATTACCGAGCACGTCACCGCTGTTAAACAGCGATTTCAGCGCTTCGTAAGTTTCAACCGGGCTGCTGGCCGTTTTCACAATGCTGTCCACGGCATCATACAACCCGGCTGGAACCCCGGCGACCATACCTGCTGCAAAACTGCCGTCCTGGCCCAGGTCGATCGCCGTCCATTTCGCCTGCGTCTGAGCTTTACAAGCTGCGCTCTTGCAGGCTGCCAGTTCTTCTTTCTTCTGAGCCTGCTGGGCATTGCTCAGATAGTTATTTTCCGCCGAATTCTTCCCGGCCTGCGCCCCTGCCACGGCATCCGCCGTACTGTTTCCGGCAAGACCACCCGCAAGACCTGCCGCCAGCGTACCCAGCGTGCTGATGGTCTGCTTCTCCGTTTCCGTCAGTTCACTGACCTTCTTACCCGGATACAGCTGCCCCATCACCAGTTGCGCCATCACTTCACCGCTCACAGCTCCGGCAGCACCCGCCGCCGCGCTGTTACCCGCAGCCCAGGAAGTCACCGCGCCCACCACCGCGTGCGCCATCGCACGGCTGGCCTCGTCCGGCGCAAGCTTGTGTATCTGCTCCGCCAGATACGGCGCCGACGCGCCGCTGATGGCCTGAGCAAGATTCCCCCCCGCCAGACCCTGCACCGCCGCTGTCGCCGCCTGAATACCCTGCTGCAACGCACTTCCGGTACCGAACTGCTGCATCACATTGTTGTAGGCCCGCTCCGCCACATCCTTATCGCTGAACGGTTTTCCTTCCCGCTCCAGTTGCGCTTTCGCCTCTGCCAGCGCCGCCGGATCCTGCTTCGCCTTCATCCCGGCTATCTGCCCTTCCGTCGTCGCAATATCCCCCACCTGGCGGCCTATCTCCCCGATAAGCTGCGCTTCCTGAAGCCGCTGCTGCTCCTTCTCCTTATCAAATATCGGACTCAGACCGTTCGCCGCATGTTCGGTATCCCGGGAAAGCGTGGCGATATCCTGCTGCTGACTCTCCTTATCCCGGATGGTTATCGCGCCCTCGCTGACGGCGGCATGCGTGGTGCTGCTGTCATGCCCCTCGCCGTTCATCCCCACCAGCAGGCTGCTCGCCGCGTTACCAATAAACTGACCGCCCACGCTACCGCCCGTGGAAAGCCCCGCGCTCTGGTGCTCCACCTGATAGTCGGCCTGATTGTGAATATCGCTCCAGCCCAGCGTGCCGGTATCCAGCTTATTTTTGTCTGAAGAAGCTGTCGAGGCTATCACCGCACCATCCAGCTGCGTATGCTCGCCCACCGTCACATCAAAGCCGCCCTTACCCGCAAACAGCCCCGTCTGCTCCTGCACCGAATCAAAATTGCTGTGCATTTTGTCACGGCTGGCGCTCACGCTCGCCGAGCCGCTGGCCCCCGCGCCCCAGGTCACGCTCGCGCCGGCGCTGCTGCCGCTCTGCTTCATATCATAGCGGTCGCTGTCCTGCTCGCTCTTCATCGTCAGGTTACGGCCCACGTCCGCCTTTATCGACTCACCGCTCACCTGGGCGCCCTGCAACAGCGTATCCCGCCCGCTGCTGATACTCACCAGGCGACCCGCGTCCACCGTGGTCTCCGTATGGGTCAGACCGTTGCCCTTCTCGCGCCCCTGACTCTGGTTTACGCTCGCCGACACCGTAAAACCGGCGCTGCCCGAGCCCACCGCGATACCCACTCCCACGCTGCCGCCGCTGCTCTTATTGCTGCCGCTCAGCCGTTCGCTGTTCTGCCCCGAACTCAGACTGATATCCCGGTTCGCCGTGAGCGCCATATCGCGCCCCGCCGTCAGCTGGCTGCCCTGCACCGCCAGGTCACCGCCGTTGCCATTATGGCCGGTGGCGGTTATCTGCATATCCCGCCCGGCAGTGAGCGTACTCCCCGACGAACTCTTCTGCTCAAGACGGCTCTCCGAGGTCGACTTCTGACTGCCATAGCTCAGCATCACACCAACGGTATTCCCGTCCTTCTTATCGTCCGACACCGCCGCCAGCCTGCCCGCCTGCACTGCCTGATAACCCGTCAGCGCCGCCTGGGTCCCCTTCAGCGCCGCCAGCCGGCCATCATCCTCCTTACCCGCCGCCCGCGCCTGCTGCGTCGCCGTATTCAGCGCGCTGCCCACCGAACCCGAAAGCCCCAGCGTCAGCCCGCTGCTCTTCGTCTCGGTCTTCGTCAGCTCGGTATGACTGTTCTGCGCCGCGGTTATCGCCACATCGCGACCGGTAATACTGATATCCTGCCCCGCCACCACATCGCTGCCGTGAACCGTGGCCAGATTCCCGGCGCTCAGCGACACATTCCCGCCGCTGCTGCCAACGGTGCTGCCCTTCTGAATATTACTGTCACTTTCAGTACTGACCTTCTGGCTCAGGCTGCCCACCGTAAACCCGAGACCCCCGGTGCTCATCAGCCCCGATTTCTTCTTCTGCTTCACCAGGGTATCGTGCTGCGCCTCTTCCACCGTGGTCAGGGTCAGGTTATTCCCCGCCGCCAGCCGCACATCCCCGGTGCCCACCACATTGCTGCCCTGCACCGTCAGATCCCGCCCCGCCTGCATCTGTACGCGCTCGCCACTCACCGTCGTACTCTGCGCTTCGCGCTGCGAAGTGTGGCCGTACAGCTCATGCTTCGTCTTCGACAGAAAACCGGAACTGCTCCATTTACTGCGCCCTTCGTGATCGAAAGTGGCTTCGCCGCTGGTCAGATTAATATCACGCCCGGCCTGCGCCGTTAACGCCGCCCCGGCGGTTATCTCCGCCGCCCGGGCGTTGATATCCCGGCCCGCGGCAATCGCAAGCACCCCGCCTGCATCAATGCGGCTCCCCGCCTCCTGCGTGGTCAGCGTGCGATCGTACCGCTTACTGTCACGGGTATAATCGGTGGCATGACTCAGCCCCTGCGAATCCAGATTCAGATCGCGCCCGGCGATAATCTGCGTCGTACTCTCCTGGCCCCGGTTAATCAGCTCGCTGGCCGTCAGGGTGATGTCATTCAGCGCCTTCAGCGTCAGCTCGCCTTTATCGTTCTGCACGTAAATACCGGCGCTGCGGTCCAGCCAGGCTTCGGTGCCCGCGCTGCCGCCTTCGGTACGGCTGATAATATCGTGCCCCGCCTGAAGCGTCAGACTGTCCCCGGCCACCAGCGTACCGCCGCTGTTGATAATATCGTTGTTCGCCAGCACCGTAACCGACCGGCCCTGCACAAAGCCCTGGTTGGTCAGGTTATCGGCGCTTATCTGCGTCATCTCACGCCCGCTGATGGTGCCGCTGTTGGTCACATCGCCGCGGCTCACCAGCTGCACCCGGTCGCCGGAAAGCAGCGCGCCGCCGCCGCTTAAGTCCCCCGCCTTAACCCGCACATAGAGCTGGGGAACGCTCACCACCTCCTGGCTTCCGTCCGGTAGCCGGACGGTCTGATTCACCATCCAGACCATATCGCTGGTCAGAAGCGCCATCTGTTCCGGGCTCAGCGCCACGCCGGGCGTCAGCCCGTACTTTTCCGCAAAGGCCTTACCGTTATTCAGCAGCCATTTGTACTGCTCATTATCATCATTCATGCCCGGCAGGAACCGCGAACCGGTCGCCTGCATCAACTGGTCGCGCACCAGGCGCTGCTCATAGTAGCCATCGCCCAGCCGCTTATGCAGCTGATCGCCCCAGATATCCTGACTGCTAAGCCATTTTTTACCGTCGGTAAAGCGGCTGTCGGTCTCGACCAGCCAGCGGCTGTCGCTGCCAGGGTGCACCACAAACAGGCTGTTGTCGGGAAGTTGGGTATCAGGCGCCACGCTGCGCGCCACCAGCTCGCTGTCGGTGCCGGGAAGGTCGATCGGAATATCGGTAATGCCCCCCGGACGCGGCTCCTGAAGTTCGCCGGTGCCGCTAACGGAAGCGCCATTGATCGATACCGTGCCGCTGCCACTGGCCTGACCGCCGGGCGCTACGCCGTTGGTTACGGCGTCGGCGTCTACCCGCGCGCCGTTCTGGTCGCGCCCCGCCACGCTCTGGCCCGCTCCCCGCCCGGCCTGCTGCTGGATGGTCATCAGCCCCATTCCCAGCGCTTCCTGGCGGTTATTGCCGTCGTACGCATCCCAGCGTTCGCGCGTTTTCCAGTCGCCGCCGCCCTTATAGTAAGAGATGGCGTCGCCGACCTCTTCGGTGCGCCGCACGCCCTGGGTTTCCCGGTTGTCCAGATTCGCCACCTGAACCGCCAGGGTGCCGCCCGCCACGATCTTACTGTCCTGATTGGTCAGGGTGTTCCCGGTAAGGCGCATATCCTTGCCGCTGCGTAGTACCGCCGCATCGCTGCTGACCACCTGCGTCTCATAGACGTAGGTTTTATATTTGTATTCGTAGTAGTGTTTGGTGATACCTACCCCGTTGATATAAAAGCGGATGCGTTTGCTGTTACCGGACTCTTTCTTCAGATAGACGTCGGGGTTTTTGCTGCCATCGGCATTGATGGCATAGCGGTAGCGCCCCTCCCAGCCCGGCGCCAGTGTGTAACGCTTACCGTCACCGCCAAAGCAGGCGCCGTCGCCGTCGCCTTCGCAGTACTGGAATTCATCCACTTCATCGGAAACCCAGACCAGAACAGGCTCATCGCTTAACAGCAAATGAAGATCCCGATTTTCGATCTGCGTGGCGCTCAGGCTTAACGCCCCCATGGCTTCAATATCGGCGCTCAGGTTCTGGACTTTTGCCGCCAGCCCGGAAAGCACGCCGTCCGATGAAAGCGCGCCGCCAATCGCCATATCGCCGTCGCTGTAGATCATCGCCCGGTCGCGGTTTTCAAGCGTGCCCGCAGCGATAGTGACCTGCTGACGGCCCGCGATAACCGCTGCTTTGCCGCTGGTCGCGTCTTTATCATTCACCAGGCTACGCGCATCAATCAGCAGCCGATCGCCATAAATACGACCGGTGCCGGTGTTGTGCAATTGACCTGCGGTGATCCAGTTCTCGCCGCCGTCCAGCAGGCCGGTATTCAGCAGTTCATCAACCCGAATGCGGGTCTGATTACCGTTAATTTCGCCGTCGGCGGTGTTTTCCAGGCGCGGCGCGGTCAGTGCCAGCAGTCCCAGCGCCGTAATCTCGCCGCGGTTGGTCAGGCCGCCCCTGGCGTTCAGGGTGATATCGCCATTGCTCGCCAGGCTGCCATCCTGAACCAGCGCCCGGTTTGTGGTTAACGTCAGCGCACGCTGCGCCGCGATATGGCCAACGCCCGTCACGCTGTCCGCCTGAATCGTGGCGCTATCCTGGGAAGCCAGGTCGCCGCCCTGGTTCTGCAACGCGAGCTGCGCTCCTTTCAGCTCCAGACTCTGCTGCGAAGAGATCAGACCGCTTCGGTTATTAAGTACCGCCTGAATATCCGCGGCCAGCCGCATCGCGGCGCGTAGCGCCCCGTTCTGGTTGTTGAGCGTTGCCGCCTTCAGGGTCAGGCTGCCGGCCTCAATGCCCTTGCCCTGGCTTCGGGTCTGCTGGTTATCGATAGCTGCGGCATTGAGCGTCAGGGCATCGTTCGCCTTAATAAATCCCTGCTGGTTATTGAGATTGCCGGAAAGGACAGCCTCGCCGCGGCTCAGTGCGAACAGACGCCCCAGCCGGTTATCCAGGCTGGCGGCGTTAAGCGTCAGGCTGCCGCCGGAAAGCAGGTTGCCGCTGCGGTTATCAACCTGGGTCGCGCGCAGCGCCAGCGTCTGATTGCCCTGAAGCGTGCCGCTCTGGTTATTCAGCCCCCCGCTCACCAGGCTCAGGGTCTTATTCGCCAGCATCACCCCCTGCTGGTTAATCAACTGTCCGCCGTTAAGCGCTACATCCATACTGCCTGCGGCCTGCAGCTGGCCGCCGGTATTATCCAGTGACTGACCTTCCAGATGCAGATTATCCAGACTGTTTATCTGCCCCTGGCGGTTGTTCCAGCCGTGAGCGCGCGCATCCAGACTTGCGGCGGCAATAAGTCCATTGTGGTTATCCACCTCGCCGCTGCGAAGGGTCAACGACTCTCCGGCGCGCAGCCCGGTGCTGCTGCCGTTGGTGTCTGCGTTGTTTAACGCGCTGACGCCGGTGTCCAGGTTGAGAGTTCGGTTCGCCTGAATCAGACCGGCGCTGTTATCCAGCGCCGCCGTTCTGAAGTCCAGGTTTTCGCCGCTGATAAGCCCGGCCCGGTTATTCAGCGCGCCGCTGTCAACGGTCAGCCCCTTCCCGGCGCTGAGCCGCCCGGAAGCGTTGTTCAACGCCCCCGAAAGCTGGAGCGCGGCGTCGCCGCCCGCCGCCAGCAGGCGTCCCCCGCCGTTATCCAGGCTTTCCGCCGTAAGCGCCAGGTTAAGGCTGCTCTCCATCACGCCGTCCTGATTGTTGACGGCGGCCGTGGAGTTCACGGTCAGCGAACCGCCGGGCGTGGTAAGCGTCCCCCGGCGGTTATCCAGAGTCTGGCTTTGCAGACTGATGCCCTGACGGGCGGCGATACGCCCCGACTGGTTATTGAGCATTCCCGTAAGCCGCAGCGTCGCCGCGCCATCGGCGGCCAGCAGCGTGCCGCCGGCGTTGTCCAGCGTGCCGCCGCCCACCGTCAGCGCACCGGCGCTTTGCAGTACGCCCTGCTGATTATTCACACTGTTTGCGATCGCCAGTTCCAGCCGTTCGCTTCCGGCGCTGAACAGTCCCTGTCGGTTATCCAGGGTGCGGCTTTCCAGCCGCAGCCAGCGATCGGCGCCCGTCTGGCCGTTCTGGTTATCCCAGCCGGTGACGCTGGCATCCAGGGTTCCTGCCGCCACCAGGCCCGCGTTGTTATTCACCGCGCCGCCGCGAATCACCATGTATCCCGCGCTACGGATACCGCCGCTCTCAAGGGTATCGCTGTTATCCACCCCCTGTGAGTCGGTGGTAAGCGTAAGCGTCTCCTGGGTCTGCAACAGCCCCTGTCGATTGATAAAGCCCGCGCTGCGGATGCTGGCCTGACGCGCCGCAATCTCGCCCCCGGCGTTGTTCACCTCGCCGCTAAAGGTCATCGAAAGCGGCCCGGCGGCACTGTTCACCGTACCCTGCTGGTTGTTCAGCGTGGTTCCCGACAGCGTGAGTCCCCCCTGGGAGAGCAGCTTGCCGCCAGCGTTATCCAGCCCGCCGCTCAGGCTCAGACGGGCCAGCCCGTTACCGCTCTGAAGCAGCGTTGCGCCGCGGTGCGCCAGGGTGTCCCCGGTTATCTCTACCTGCTTTCCCTGGGTCCAGGCGTTATTAAGCTGTAGCGTCAGTGCCGCTATCCGTAGAGCGCCATCGCTCACCAGGGTACCGCTATCGCCGGAAAGCGTCGTCGCGCTAAGATCCAGCGCGCCATCGCCCTGCAAAATCACTTTGCCCTGGCGGTTATTCAATGCCCCGGCGGCGATACGCATATCCCCGGCGAAAGCGCCAAGCTGCCCCTGAAGGTTACTGAGCGTATCGGCCCGAAGGCTCATTCCCCCGGCCGAGGTCAGAGAGCCGCTATCGTTATCCAGCCGCCCGGTATCAATCGCAAGCGTTGTGCCGCCGGTCTGGGCAATGCTTCCCTGGCGGTTGCTGATGCCCGCTGACGAAAGCGCAAGGCGCGCGCCCTGAAGCGCGCCTCCGTCGTTATTAAGCGTTCCATGACTGGCGGCGGAAAGCGTCTGGCTCGCCGCCAGCCGCGCGTTTCGGGTATCGATATCGCCCTGTTTCGCGTTCAGGTCGATATCGCCCGCCTGAGCCTGAGCGCCCTGTAAATCAAGCTGAGCGCCCCCGGCGCTAATGCGATCCCGGGCCAGCAGCTTGCCTCTGGCGCTGACCTGGCCGCCAGCGTTCAGGGCAAGCCGTCCCGCCCGGCTCGCTTTGCCCTGTTCATCCACGCCGGCCGCCATCACGCTTTCCCGGGTCGCCGTGATGCGTGATGCGTTAATTTGCGCATTCCCGCCTGACAGCAGGCCGCCGCTGTGGGTTAACGCGCCGCTGGCATCCAGCTTCATCGCGCCCTGGCTTCGCAATTGCCCGCTGTTATTCATATCGGTGGCGGCGACCGACATCGTTCCCTGACTGTTGATACGACCGCTGTTGGTTAACTGGCCATCGGCGCTCAGGCTAAACTCACCAACGCCTGCGCCAATTTCACCGGCGTTACGCACGCCAACGCCGCGCTCGGTGCCGACCAGCGCGATTTTTCCGGCGTACATGCCGCCAAGCGCCGCCACATCCAGCGCATAAGCGGGCTTATCCTGGCCGTCATCCGCTTTCACCCGGGTAACATTGCCCTCAGCGTCGGTCTGATTGCGCCCGGTAGTCACCTGCAAATTATTGGCCTGTAGCCGGGCGTTCACGGTCACAGAGCGGGCGATCAGCTGCGTATAGTCACTCTGATCGTTCATACCGCCGCCTTCTACGCGGATCTGCCCGCCCTCAACGTCAAAGCCCTTTAGCTGACCGTTTTCAATGCGGCTGGCGCCAGTGGTCAGGGTGGAACGGTTAGCATTAATAAAGCCGCACCCGCTACAGGTAATCCCCGCCGGGTTCGCGATAATCACATCGGCCTTTTTCCCGGCGACTTCCACAAAACCGTTTAACTGGCTGGGATTGCGGCTGTTGACTTCATTCAGAATGACTTTCGCCCCGCCTTTGGCCAGCCAGGGGTTGGCCGCCACCATGCCGGCAAGCTGGGTCTTTGTGTTGACGCTGCTGTTATTAAGAATGGCCCCGCGTTTGTCCACATCAAACTGGCTGAACTTATTATGGGAAAGGCCTTTATCGTTCGGCGTCTGAATATTCACCTGCGGCAATCCGTTGGCGGAATTGATGACGGTCGGCTGCTGATGCCCGGCAGCGCCTTTATCGGCGACGATGCCCGCCGCCTGCGCGCCGCCGACCAGTCCGCAAGCCACCCACAGCGCGAAACTAAGCGGGGTAATGCTGGCGCACAGACTCAGCGCCCGACGGCCAGGCCCGCGCCCACAGGCGCCACCGTGAGCGCGGGCCAGTTCGGAAACCACCACCAGCATCCGACGCGCGCGGTTAAAGACGATGCGATAACATAACTTATTCATACAGACTCCCTGCCTCTCCCTGCCTCTTCCTGTAAGGAGCAAAAAACTAGTATTGCCAGCTCAGGCTAAAGCCGAGCGTCACCGGATCGGTTTTAAAACCGGAAGGTTTGGACAGCGGTATTCCGGCAAACAGGTCATAGCCGGTGCCCAGCGGCGCAATATTGCCGCGCACCCCGGCGACGGCCCCCGCCAGGTGACGGCCGATCAGGCCATAACCATCGCTGCTGCCGCCCACCTCCCCGTAGTCGGCCCCCAGATAGAACTCCTGCTGCGGCACCGGCGTCTGCCAGGCCAGCGTGTTTTGCAGATACCAGCCATGGCTGGCGCTAAGCGTGCGCTCTCCGTCAAATCCACGTACCGTCCAGCGGTTGCCGATAGAGATCTGATCCTGAGGCGTGAGCGGCTTGGTGGAGGTCTGGCGCAGCCAGTTGAGCTGCCAGCGAAAACGCTGTTCGCCAATGGCGAACGGCCAGTTAAGCGCCGCGCTCCAGGTCAGTATTTTTGCCCTGTCGGTGGCGTAATCATCACCTTCGCGCTGCTCTTCATAGGCGGGCATAGCGCCAAACCAGCGGACGCCGCGCTGAAAAGTGACGCCGCCATCCAGCGTGGCGTTGCCGATGTAGTGACGGTGATTAAGCCCCAGTTGCCAGGCGCTGGTGCGACGACGTTGCACTTCCACTTCGGTATCGTTAATAAAGTTGCGGGTTTCACGCCACAGCACGCCGTAGCGCAGGGTGGTTTTACTGGCGCTTCCGCGCTGAATCACCCGGCTCAGCCCGGCGTTCAGGTTTTTGCTTTTACCGGAATAGCGAATATCACCGGCCTGCCCGGCCACGGTCTGAACGTAGTCTGATTTACCGGCGTTAATATCCAGCAGCCAGTATCCAAAAGGCACCGAATAGTGGCCGCTCAGGCTTTTGGTCTGTTTTTCGCCCTTAAAGCCCAGATCATGGGTCGCGGATAGATACAGCAGATCGCTAAGCGCCAGAGGGTTATCCAGCGCCAGCATCACTCCCCCCTGATAGCGCCCGGTGCTTTCGGTACCGGAATCATCAAGCCAGGCATTCAGGTGCCAGAGCCGCTGCTGACGACGCGAAATAACAACGTCGCTTTCACCCGGTTTATCCCCCGGCACAATTTCCATGCTGGCTTCCACCACCGGCAGGCGCTGCAGATTTTCCAGCCCCTGCTCGATGTCGCGCAGATCCAGCAGCTTCCCTTCACGAGCCGGCATCGCGCTGTACAGCAGGGCGCGGGCATCAGAACCATCGGCATAGCGGACATGGCGAATGCGGCCAGGCACCAGCGTCAGTTTCAACTCGCCGCTACGCAGATCCTGCTGCGGCGCCAGCACGCGCGAAGTCACCCAGCCGTGTTCGATAAGGCGATTCTGTATCCGCCCCATGAGCTGATTGATGCCGTTAACCCCCAGACAGCGACCCACGCCGCCATCGGCAATGCGCTGGAGCGGTACCCAGTGGGGGAAGGCCTCGCGACCGGCAAGGCGAATACGCTTTAACGTAAAACAGGGGGACTCTTCGGGGAAAGGGCCGTCAGCATTCGGCAGCGCCTGCTGCAAATGAATATCCGGCGCCCGGGGCGTGAGCTGTTCTTCCTCGACTTCGCGCTGGGTGCGTTGATGCTGCTGCTGTTGATTGAATATACGCTCATCCGGCGCGGCCGCTGCCTGGAAGGCCAGCAGGATATAAATAACCGCGCTATATTTCAGCGCCGCCGTACAGGGCTGACCCATTTTTCTGCTTCCTTGTAGAAAAATTTCATAAAGAGAAATGCGATGTCATTTTCGTGGCAAACGTTTTAACGCCTATCGGGAGGAGCGGTCAAGTATTATGCCGCCTATTTATTGCGCTGTCTGCCATCCACCTAAAAAATGAAATAAAATTAATGTCAAATTAACAGCCTCCCGACATCAGCACAGCTAATGAAATTAAGATTTCTCTCTAACCCAAACGGGGGTGAACATATTTGAGCTCTTTTCATATCATAATATTCACCGCCGTGATAATCATAAAACCTCATTAAAAATCAAATCATTAAAAAACAAAGCCAGCGCTCCTTTGCCAACAATGAGTGAAACCTTTTAAATGAAACGCTACTTCCCCCCGCCATGAATAAGAGTGCCCGGTAGAAAAACCCTGGGAATTTTCCATCATAACGGGTGATAATCTGAATAACTGTCATCGGCCATATCGAAACTTATTCTATACCTAATCCCCGACGGCCGATCTCATTAAGCTGTTCAGCCGTAAAACGTCCTTTCCACGTCACTTCATAATCTTCATGCGGGAAATCCGCCGGTGAAGCCCCGCGTTCAAAAGCTTCCCTTACCCGTTGCGCATAGCGTCCATTTTTTTCGCACATGGGCGCCGCGGGAATATAGATAACATTCCCCCAGCCCTGCTGATTTTCTACCGGCGCCACCGCGTGTATCAGATCGCAGTGCCACCATACCGAATCCCCGGCCTTCAGGGAGGGAATCGAGCACAGTCCGTTAATCAGGTGCGGATGCCACCGCTCGGATACCGGCAGCACTTTTCCCGGCGCCACGCCGCACAGCTCATCTTCCGGTACATCGTTCAGCAGCGGACGCAGCAGGATATACGCCATCGCCAGCGGCGTCGGAACCACATGCAGCAATCCCTGACCGGTTTCCATATCCGACAGCGCCGTCCAGCCCTGAAAAGTACGGAACGCCGAACAGGTGGTGGTGTTCTCCAGATGATATTCATCCGCCTGCGGGCGCCATGCCGCATCCCAGGGATCGTATTCCGCCAGACGGCCGTTGAAGATGCTGGCGAACACCTTCTGATAAGCCGGCGACAGCCAGCGCTCCAGGGCCCCGGAATCGGTATGCGCTCCCAGCCCCTGCGAACAGCTTCCCGGCGGCCGCCTGCGAATGCGATCCGGATAAATAATATTCTTATCCGGATCGAACCAGCGCCCCTGCGGCGATTCAAAACGCCACAGGCGGTTAAGGGACGACTGTACACGGGCGATAGCTTCGCTCTGGCGCGCCTCCATTTGCGAAGGAGACCAGTAAACGGGGAAAATCTCCGGTTTTGACGCCGTAAGCGTTCCAAAGAAATTATCCCCCGCACCGCGGTATTGCTGGTCAAAATGGTTATCGCCCAGATAATCCAGCATGGCGTTATCCAGCGCCCGCGCCTGCTGGCGTGGAAAAGTCTGGCGTACCACCACACAGCCGCGTCGTTTGACTAACGCTTTCTGCCGTTCGCTCATCTCCCCTTCCATTAACTGCCGTAGTTCGATCTCAGGCCAGGCACTGCCCGCCTTCATTTCCTGGATTCGGGCATCGGCGAGCTCTCTTTCAACGACCGCGCACACCTGCTCAAACAGTGCTTCCACATCGCCGATTCGCGCCCGTAGGGTACGCTTCATATCGACGATATTCTTTTTATAATCAACAGGTAATGTTGATGACACGAACGATGAAGCCATAACACTCTCCGGATTAGCCCCTCACCATGCTTCGAATGAAACAAGAATCAATTTCATTCACAGCTCATTAATCTAAAAATAGCAAAGCCCGCCATACCGGTTTTAGAGATGGCTCACGATTTACCACCCGCCATAATGCGGAAAAGATGAGTAAAAAATTGAGGAACAAAACGAGAAATAAATTAGCATTTAAAATCAATATGATAGAAAGATCATAGGGTCAGAACCTAAGGGAGAAGGTTTAGGAAAAATGTAACATATTGATTTTTAATCAGATAGATTCCATCACCAAAGATAAAAGAGGAACAAAAAAGAAAGAACTCATCAATATATTAAATCCCCTTTTATCACCATACTGAAGCTACAGAAACCGCCAGGAGACATCAGTATGAACGGTCGCATCGTACGCCACTTCTACCAGCGCTATTTCACCGCCACGGCTCGCTATAGCGCACGCCTGTTCCGCTGCATGACGCCCGCACGCAAAGCGGAACTGCTGGAATTTCTGATGCAAACCCATTTGAGGGAATGAACCTCTTCTTTCGCAGCCCCGTCTGTGCCGGATAGCGACGCGTCCGGCGGGCTGTTATCGCCACGATCATCCCGAAAAATACCTCATTGTCCCTTTTCCTGATGGGCAGACCGGATGAATCATTCCTCACCATGACTTTCAATAAAATACCTTTAAAAACAATATACTCCCCTGTTACTCCCGCAACGGACATCGAGTTTTATCACCAACGTACAGGTTTCCTGTAAGGCAACAAGGAAGAGTCCAAATAAAAGCGTCTCCCTGCGGCTGAATATAACATGCATTTTTAATGAAATAATAAATGTGATATCAATGAAAAATACGGATAGAAAATAATGTTACCAGTCGCTTTAATTGTTACTGATGGTTACTTTGATTATCCGATGAAAATTCCGAAGGTCGGCTAAAGTATTCCTTGCCAGAATTTTACACCTTGCGCACCTGCTTTATCCTTTAGTGCCATAGAGGGTCGACACTCAATTATTAATTCCGCCACCAACATCGATTCCAGATACATATTCTTTTTTTTCATAGCTTTACCTGTTTTTACTCTGCCGGGTTTTCTTTTCACATAAAAAATCCTGGTGTGAGTCAGATAATTCCTAAAATACACTTCAAAAAATACATTTTTTTTCTATTTTGTTTATTTTATGTTAACAAACACCTCCCAAACCAATAAGGAATAACATATTGTTTTTTAATGACAATCATTATATCACCAGGAATTTTCATAACATCCAGTGATCAATCAGCTACTCACAATAGCCAAAACCTATCAATCATGAGCTTATCATCAGAATAATCATCTTTGAGATAAGTCCGTTATGAATAAGAATTCAGGTGCAGTACAGACAGCTATCAACCATATGCTTATATACATGACTTCAATTTTCTAATGGTATTTCATAGTTTGTGCTGACTCTGGAGATATTCACTGGACGCTTTAAAAAAACCAGAGTTCCAAGGAGACAGGATGAATAGAGTTGTTCTTTTTTGCGATGATTTTTATTACAGCAATGGGTTCCATTCCATCTTAACGGGAAAGAACATAAGTGTTCATACCTGCAGAGGTGTTGATGAGATAAATAGATTACCAGATAACCAGGAGGTGTTGCTCTATATTGTTGCAATAGAAAGTTTACAATTTGGCGCCGAGGTTAGAAAAAGAATATCCGGCATGAAAAATGTCATTCATGTCTTTGATGTTCACAATACAGAACCCGGAACGATATTCCGTGGCTATATCTCTAAATATATGGCGCCACAGACAACGTTTAGTGCCCTGGTAAGACATATTCAGAGTGGGTATACCAACAATATCTCCTTGACTGATGGGGATATCCGGCTTGTTCACTTATTAAGCAAAGGGTGCAATATGCATCAGATCGCCGGGCTTTTAGGGGCACCAGTAAAATCGCTATATGCCCGAAAACATACCATCATGAAAAAAATGGGGTTTGATAACGCAAAAGCCAAAAGTGTATTTTTTTGTGATGCATGGATTTCATGGCGATATGGCGCTGATGACAAGTATGAGCCCCTGTGGATGTCATCTCAGGGACGTAGAAAATTATCCATTGCGGATTTTTTGGTGACTGAATATCACAGCAAACCATTTATTTAATCAGTAAGCCGATATGACTAACTTTGCTACAAAAGCATTTGTGAACTGCATATATAAAAATGGCGGGACGCCAGAAAAAACCACCCCCAAATAAGTATTGTCTTGTTCTCTCAAAAAAGGAACTTATTTTAATGATATCGACAAAAAAGAAGGCGTTAGCTTTGTGTATCGCACTGGCTATCAGCCATCATGCCAGCGCTACAGATGCGGGTATGAAACCAGCAAAAAAAAATATTGCTGCTGAATGTAAAGCGAAGGACGCTCAGAAGGGAGAACAATCTCCGAAATGTCTCGCGGATGATACTGATGAATCCTGGCTTGAAGCGAACGTAGCATGGATTGCCGGGGCCGTGGCCGCCGTTGGCGTGGGCGCAGGAATGTCCGGGTTGGGTAGCCATCATTCTTCATCACGAGATGTATCTCTTCCGCCTGACAACAACAACAACAACAACAACAACAACAACAACAACAACAACAACAACAACAACAACAACAATAATAATAACAACGGGAGTAACGGGAATGAGGATAACGGCACTGATAATACTTCATCAAAAATAACCGTTATCGTTCCTGGCAGCCTGGATAATGGTGAAACCGGCCATTATATTGATGGCAAAGGAGGAAAGCAGGATGTTGATATTGAAGGAGATTCGGTTATTCGCAATGGTGCGACAGGCACCATTATCGATAACGTAACGAATTCTGTTATCAACAGTCTGGGAAATCTTGATGTAGCAAATCCGGGCTCAACGGGCGTCATTGTTAATGGCACGGGAAATACCCTTAATCAGAAGGGTAACAATGTAATTGCCGATGGTGCTACAGGTAATAAAGTTACTGGTGACGGCAACACGCTGAACCAGACTGGTGATAGTTCAGTAACGGGTAACGGCAGTACTGGCTCCCTGATGGAGGGGGATAATAACTTACTGGTGATTGATGGTACCCTCCAGACTGCCGAAGGGGCGACGGGTGTCGCCATTACCGGAGATCAGGGAACCGTTAACGCAAATGGTGATATGTATGTTGATGGCGCAGATTCGGTAGGTGTCTCTATCCAGGGCGAAGGCGCATCTGTTCGGCAGAGTGGTAATCTGTACGTCACTAACGCCGGTACAGGCTTTGACGTCACTGGTAACAATGCCAGCGTGAATAACACACTGAAAGTCAGCGTGGAAGATGCCGATTCAGTGGGTATAAAAATGACCGGCGACAACGGCGCCTTCACAAATACCGGTGACTGGATTATTCATAATATGGCAACCGGCGCCGACATTAATGGCAATGGTAATACGGTGACGCTGGATGGTAACCTTCAGGTAGATGCCCGGGTGAATAAAACCGACAATACCGTACTGGATGGCGCCACCGGAATACGAGTTGGCGGAGACAATAATACCGTCAATATTACAGGAAACGTTGCCCTGACCAACTCCCCCCTGTCAACCGCGATAGCATCCGCAAACTACAGCGAAAATAGCACGCTGCTAACCGGTGTTTCGGTTCGGGGAACCAGTAACCACGTTGTACTGGAAGGGAAACTTACCGGCTCATTTGACGATCTGAATGGCAACACAATCAATGCCGGAGAATTACAGTCCCAGGCATTAAATGTTACAGGCGATCGGAATATTGTGGACGTCAACGGCGGTATCAGCCTTGATAAAACCACTTATGGGCAGGCCGGAGTTAAAGGAATACGCATTACCGGTAATAACCAGGTTAATCTTGGTGGGGTGTCATCCGTCATTACACGAGCCGCCGAAGGGGATGACATCTCCAGCTATGGTCTCCCACTGGCCCAGGTGACCGGGAACGGCACGCTGATATTAACGGATACCTCACAAATTACCGTCCAGCAGAAGCGGGGAACGCACACCAATTTTTATTCTGGCGCTCCGCTGATTTACACCACTGACAGTTCCGTCGTTAATAACGGCACGATCGATGCCACGGGAAGTGAGGTTACGCCCCATATTTACAAGGGAGCTCATTCACAGTTTACCAACGCCGGTACTATCCGCGCCACCAGCAGCGGCGACGGTGTGGATGATGGAATAGCGGTTCTGATAAGTGAAATCGTTAGCGGAACCCTTATCAATACAGAAGACGGGCTCGTGCAGTTAAGCACCGGGCGCAACCCTGCGGGAGTGACTGAGATGGGTTCCGTCTACGGCGTAGAGCGTATTAACAGCGTTACCGCTGTATCAGGCAATGGAGAAACCATCAACCAGGGCACCATTGAACTGAACGGCCCGGCATACGGTATGGTTTCCCAGGGGGATGGCGTGGCTGGCCTGAGCGGCCTGAGTAATGCGGGTACCATTACCCTGAATGGCTATATTGACGGTATTAACCCGCGCAGCGTGGCGGGCTTTGGCGCAGACACAGATAAGATGCGTCTGGGGGCCGCCATCCTGGGCCGTAATTCTTCCGTTAATACGGTCAATACCGGCGATATTACCGTTACCAACAGCGGCGTCGGGATGATGGCATCCTCCAGCGGTGCGGTGGTCACCAATCAGGGCACCATTACGCTGGATGTGGAGCCCGGCGTAACCGATAGCCATGACCAGCTTTACGGTATGGTAGCCGTTGCGGGCGGCACCGTGGTGAATGGCGAACAGGGTAAAATCATTATCACTACGGCGGCAAATGCGCCGACCGCCGATGGCACTGACGTTATCGCTCATCCCTTCTATAAGGACGACAACGCCAACAGCCGTATTATAAATTCGGGACAAATCTGTATTGGCGATGAAGCCTGTCAGGATGCGGCAACCTGGAATGCCGCCAGCGGAATTTCCCTTACTGATGGTGCTATCAATGGCGAAGTTCTGGCGGCCGGCGGTGAAAGCCGTGCCCTGGACAATGGTCTGGTAATACTGCCCGGATATGCTGCCAGCAATACCGGAACGCTTACGGGTGGAACGATTTCTCTGATCAAGGGGAGCACGCTGACTAATGGGGCCGAAGGAACGATCGACAATGCCATCACTTCAGCGGGGCGGGGCAATACGCTCAGCAACCAGGGAACCCTTTCCGGGGATATTCAACTGACGGGTTTCGCAGATACCCTGGATAACGCCAGTGGCGGCAATATTACCGGCAATATTCTTGTTAATAACTGGGGTAATATTGTTAATGATGGCGCCATCAATGGCGATGTAAGCCTGGCGCAGCATAGCTATATGGCGAATAATGGCATCCAGAATGGCGGTGTAAGCGTAGCGCAGTATGGCTATATGGAGAATAATGGTACCCAGAATGGCGATATAAATATAGCGCAGAATGGCTATATGATGAATAACGGCGCCATGAATAGCACCGGTGCGGTGGAAGCATTGGCCCGCCTTGATAACACCGGTACGGTAACAATCACGGGCGGCAACCTGGATATCTGGGGCGTTCTGGATAATAAGTCCGGTGGGCTAATTAACGCTTCCGGTGGCAACCTTCGCCTGGGGAGTAACGCAATTGTCTATAATGAGCGCGGCGGAAAAATTGAAGCCGCTCCCGGATACTCTGTTCAGATAAACAACGCAAACAGCTCCGTAATTAACAGCGGGGAGATCTCCGGCGGCGGTAAAGGAACCACTTATTTTATTGCAATGAATACCCCCAATACTTCGCTATGGAATACCGAAGGGGCAACGATCAATTTCACCGCGGTGGATAACAATAGCGCCGCTGTTATTATTAAGAGGGCAAATAGCTCAGGCGCTGATAACTTCATCAATGATGGCACATTAAACCTGAGTGGCAGTAACGCCAGCGCTGTCTATATGGGAAGGGATACCCGGGCGCTGAATACCGGCACCATTAATGTCGGTACCGCAGGAGACGGCTCCACAAACCTTGTTGCCGTTCGTCTGGACAAAAGTGCTACGGATAAAACCGTATTTGTCAATGACGGCATGATTAATATCAATGCCGACAACTCCTTCGCCTTCAGTAAGGAAGGGGCAAACGGACGAATTATCAACAATGGTAGCGTATCCATTGCCGATGGCGTCACCGGTTCCGGTATATTTAAACAAAGCGGAATGGAAGAGACGATTGAGAGCGGTACAGAAGAGAGCTTCACCCGGCCAGCGCTGCCGGAAGAGCATGGCGACGCCCGTGCCAATGCACTGGTTAACGGCGGAAAAGCTGGCAGCACCTTTACCAACACGGACGTCATTAACGCCCTTTTCCCGGCCAATGAAGGCGGCACCATTATTAATGGCGTAGATGGTGATATGCGCTTTGCCGGAGACAGTAACTTCGTGGGCGGTACATTCTGGAACCAGGGAAAAGTCGATCGCATCAGCGGTCAGGGGACAACGTTATTTAATGTAAGCGCTGCCGATACCCATATTATTAACGATGGCACCATCGGAAATGGTAATAAGGGCGCTATCATATTTAACTCCTCCAAACTAAATACTGATTTCTGGAATACCGATAAAGGAACAGTAAATTTCCTGGCAGGCAGTAATAATTACGCAATCGTGACAGCCAGTGGCTCTGTAAACTCCACGTTGATAAACGACGGCACCCTGAACCTGTCAGGCAGCGGCGCCATCGGCCTGAGCATTAATGGCCGGGGCGATAAGGCCATTAACAACGGTACCATCAATCTGGGAACGCCCGGCACCACAGACAGCGGTATGATCGCCATGCGGTTGGGGAGCAGTGCTGACGCAGCGTCTGTGCTGGAGAACAACGGCACTATCAACATCAACGCGAACGACTCTTTCGCCTTCAGTAAGGAGGGGGCAAACGGCCGTATAATTAACAACGGTCAGGTGGTGATTGCCGATGGCGTAACCGGCTCCGGCATTATTAAACAGACGGAGCTGGCAGGCTCGATTGAGAGTGGCGTACATACCGACTACACCGCACCAACACGCCCGTCGGGCTCAGCACAGCTCAACGTCATTGAAGGATACACCATTGGTACCACGGCCAGCGGCTATGCCGGGCGCCTGATGGCCAGTAATGCCCTGCTGAAAGACGTCAGCGTCAATACTGGTTTTACCGCAGGCACAGCTGAACGCACCGTAACCTTTAATGACGTAGTGACCGGGAAGAACATTCAGGGCGCGGAAAATATTCGCTCTGAAAGCGCCGTCTGGGCCGCACAGTCCACACTGAACAGTAAGGGCAATGTCGACGTCACCCTGACCAAAAATAACTACGCCGATGTAGCACAAGATGCCAGCGTAGCCAGCGTGGCGAATGCGCTGGACAGCAAATACGCCAGCAACAGCCTGTTCACCAGCCTGAACGTGAAGACCAGCAGGGAGTTGAGCCAGGCGTTGCGCCAGATCTCAGGCTCTCAGGCCACATCGGCATTTAACGATGCCCGTGTTCTGACCTCCCGCTTCGACCGGCTGGCTGAAAGCGCAACCCCTATGGGGAGCGGACTGGCGTTTAATGTCATGTCCCGTAATGACAAACGCGCCGAACTGGGCAACAACGTGCGTTATGACATGTTCGCCCTGAAGCAGTCCTTTGCACTCGACAACCATCAAACCCTGGGTATGGAGTATGGGATGGCGCGCCTGAACGGCAACGGCAGCCGTCAGGCCGGCGACAATGGACTAACCGGTGGATTCAGCCAGTTTATGGGGTTAAGCCACACCCTGAACTTTGGCGAAGGGGATCATTACGCCTGGCGTAACAGCCTGCGTTATGACCGCCACGATCTGAACAGTAACCGTAGCATCCGCTATGGCGATGTCAGCCGCGTCGCATCATCCAACAACACTCAGCAATATATGGAGTACCGGACTGAGGGCAGCCGTCAGATCGCCCTGGCTGAAGGACTCAACCTGACTCCGTCTTTGGGCCTGAAGATGCGCCATACCGTTAATGGCTCAATGAGTGAACACGGCGCTGGCGATTTCAACCTGTCCATGAGCAGCAGCACCGAGACCGCGGTGGATTCCGTTGTTGGCCTGAAACTTGACTACGCCGGTAAGAATGGCTGGTCGGCGACGGCAAAACTGGAAGGCGGGCCAAACCTGAGCTTTAGCAAGAATGCTCGTACCGCATCCCTGCAGGGAGCCAGAGGAGCGCGCTTCAGCATTGATGACGGTCAGAAAGGCGGCGGCATCAACGGCGTGGCTGAAATGGGGGTTAATTACAACCATGGCAATCATCAGCTGTCTGTTAATGCCTACCGCTGGACGGAAGACAGCATCAGTGACAAAGGCTTTACCCTTAACTACGGCATAGCGTTCTGATGGGAGAATCATCGGGGAGGCTCCCTCCCCGATAAAGGAGATATATGGTGAAAAAGAATACAGGGATCGGGATAGCCATCTTATTTGCCCTGTCAGGCTTCATGCTGCTCAGCGGATGCGACCAACATCAAAAGGAGAAGGATAATATGGACAGGCTGGCAATAGTAAACGTGCAATGGATCATGGATAACTCCGCCCCCTCGGAACAGGGAAAACAGCATCTGGCGCAGGTAACGGAAAACCTGAATAAAGGGATTAAACAGATTGAGGCGGTATACGGCGCATCGGGTTCCCACCCCACCGAAAGCGTTCTGAAACAAGGACTACAACGAATAACTCTTCAGCAGGCAGCGGAAAAAGCGCATGCCAGAAAAGTGGTATACGAGGCCATGCGCCAGGCCGTAACTGCCTGGCTCCATGAAAATCCGGGAACCATCATTATTCCCGGTGAAAATGTACTGGCAGCCGATCCCACCCTGGATATCACGACAAATATTATTGACAAAATGGAGGGACTTAAACTGGATTTTGGCCCCCCGCCCACGGTCAATGTGACACCACCCGAGCCATCGACAGAAAAGAGCCAGCCCGGTACCAAAGATAAGGTACATTAACTCAACCGGACAGGGGGATAATATATTCCCCCGAAATGACAATGCGAGAATGTGAACAGATCCGCTTTAGTTCCATGTACTCTTTTCCGGCCAGGCTTGAACTTCCCCGGAGTCAACCATTCTCTCTGAATCATCAAAGGAAAATCTGAAGGCCGGAAATTATCCGCTATCAGGTAAAATCCCGTCCTTCGGGGCGGGCTATCAATGTCACATTACGGATTCCTGACGCGGCTGACTTTCTCCACCCGGATGTGGTAAATCAGGGTCGCTCCCGGTGGAATTTTGGGGGGCTGTCCGGCATCACCGTATGCCCGTTCAGGCGCCACCACCAGGGTAGCTTCGCCCTGCTCACCCAGCGCTGACAGAACCTCCCGAAACACCGCAGGATAATTCTCCAGCGGCTGTACCCAGGGCTTGCCCGATGACATATCCGCGGTAACGGTGCCGTCCGGCAGGCTTTCCGTCATTCGTACAGCTACCGTATCACCGTCGCCAATCTGGCCTTTTCCCTGGCGCTCTGTCCGGTACCAGATACCGTCACCGGTCTTCACCCCTTTCTGACGGGCAAATTTTTTCCGGTACGCGGCGCCCTCGGCCTCGGCCCTGGCTTTTATCCGGTTGATATTTTCCGCCAGCGCCTGACTGTCTGCAGACAGTTCATCCCTGATAGTCGCATTATCCAGCTTCAGTTTTCCGTTAAAGGCATCCCGGATACCCTGCTGCACCACATCATATTGCAGCGCCATCCCCTGCCGCTCCCGTGAAACCAGGCCACGCAGCATCTCTTTACCCAGTGACACCCCCACCGCATAGCCACGGCGATTACCGGCCTCGGATAAATCGGCCCCGGCAGGTGCAGGAGGTACTGACTTTTTCATGGCCACAAGCGCCGCATCTTTCTCACGCGCCTGTTTCTCTGCCTGGTCCAGGCGGGTCTGTATTTTACTGACAGCATTCTGGCTGGCCAGCACTTTGCCCTCTGAAGCAACCAGCCGCCCGGTCACATCACTCAACTGCATCTGCAGCATGGACATATCACTCTCTTGTTGACTGACCTGCTGTTGAAGATGGCTCTGCTCCGCCTTCTGCTTTTCAGCGCGAAGTTTATACTCTGCGATCAGCTTTTCCCGGGCATCGAGCAGCGTTTTTTCAGCCGCCTGCTCCTTTTTCAGGGTGGCCAGCTGGCCATCGCTGTCCGTCATCTGTTGGTGCTGAGCCTTCATCAGGGCCAGTGCCGCATCACGGTTATGTATGGCTTCCTGTGCGGCCGCCATTTGCTGTTTCAGCCCGGCCACTTCCGCGTTACTGTCTTGCTTGCGTCGCGCTCTTTCCTGATGCTCAGGCTCTGCCAGAGCTGCTTCTGCATCCTGCCGGCGCTTCTCGCTGCGCTCAAGCTGCTGTTTGAGCATCGTCACCGTTGCCGCCGCAGCCTTACTTTCCGCCAGCTGGCGCTGCAGACGGGCTATCTCTTTCGTCTGCCGCTTAAGGAGTGCCCGTTCCCGGGAAGAGGAAAGTGCTCCGGTCATTTTTTCTGAACCGGAATCGGGCAGGCCAGGGTGTACCGGTTCACTTCCGGAGCCAGCGCTTTGAGACCAGAGCAGAATAGCCGGAACCTCCGGGGCATGCTGCCGGTACCGGCTAACCACATCAGCCATATCACGATCGGCAGCGGCACCACCAAGGGCGCCGCTCAACAGCACCGCTGCCAGTACCCGACGAAAATAGCGCGGCGGCATCATTATTTCCCTCCCCGCTCAACCAGACTGTCCAGCAGCGCCTTGCGGATATCCGCACATAACCGGGCCGTTTTAAACTCATACATAGCATCAACAGTCTGACGGATATCGCCGGCCGTTTCGGCCCGAATGGCGCTGTACTCAGAAGCGGCATTAACCAGCCCGTCAAACTGTCGCTTCAGGGGGATCCCCCGGGCCGCATTTATCCGGTTCAGAGAAGTCAGTGCCTGGCGGCAGGAAGCCACGGGATCCGTTTGCTGCTCCTCTCCGCCGACGGTTTCACCCGGAGATGACGGATCAGAGCCAGCAGGCATCGGAGCCCCGGGCGTGGAGGTGGAAAGCGTCACCGGAGGTACGGTGGCAGTATGATGGGCAGGCGTACAGCCAGCCGTAAATAAAAATGTCATCAGCAGCAAAAGCCGGATACGGCTGCCGGAAAAGCGGGTATGCATGGACTCCCTCACTTACAAATCCCCTGTAATATGTCAGAACCGGCTGCTGAAGCCGGTCGCGTTTTTATGGTCGGATTGACCGCCCCATATCAGGTAGCGGGCAAATTCACTTGCGGGCAGCGGCCGTGACCAGCGATACCCCTGCTGTAGCCTGACGCCCCGTATCAGCAAATATTCAGCCTGATATTTCGTCTCCACCCCTTCGGCTATCACCTTCAGACGCAGCTTTTCCACAAGGCTGATGATGCTGTCTACCAGGACGGTTTCACTTTCCCCTTCCTGCAGTAAACGGACGAACATCCGGTCTATCTTCAGAAAATCCAGCGGCAGCCGCGCCAGGTGCGCCAGGCTGGCGTACCCCGTTCCAAAGTCATCCAGCGCCACCCGTATGCCTTCCAGACGCAGCCGTTGCAGCATAACGGCCACTCGCGAGTCCGGGGCGACCGGCGCGCTCTCGGTGACTTCCACCACCATCTGTACCCGGCGCCCCAGGCTTTTCTGCAGGTTTGTCAGATCCCATTCCAGCTCCCGGACATCCTCACCCGCCACGCTGAGGTTTACCCCCAGGTGGAACGCCTCCGGCAGCCGGAACGCCAGAGGCTGAATATCACTGAGCACCCGTGACAGCAGCGCCCGGGTCAGAGGTACCATCAGGCCGTTCGCTTCCGCCAGCGGAATAAACGCATCCGGCCCGGCAACCTCGCGCCCGCCGGAGATCCACCGGGCCAGCACCTCGGCCCCGTAAACCCGCCCGGTTCGGGCATCCATCACCGGCTGGTAATACGGCACTATCTCCCCTTTCCGGATGGCCTCGCCAAGCTGGCCGGACAGCGCCGGGGGCGCCAGTAGATAGCGCCGGCACAGCCAGCCGCCCGCCAGGGCCAGCAGCCCTGTCAGCACAAACCACTTGCCAGCCTGCCACAGCCGAACCATCCCTGGCTCGCGGAACTCCCGGGTAAACACGCTGTAGTCAAACAGCCCGGAGTACCACCAGGTGACACCGCCCCACTGCGGCGGCAGGCGCATCACCCGGTTATCCGCCAGCAACACCCGGGTACCGGTCTGCAATCCCGCCACGCCCTCATTCCACGTAAGACGCTGAACCAGAGGCGTCGTGGACAGAGTCACCATCACGCCGCTCTCATTGCGTCCCATGGCATAGATCAGAACCGGCGCTCCCGGCTGTGGAGGAATTTCCGGCTGAAGGTACAGTTGCTCCCGGGCTCCGGGCGTGAACGGCTCGGACAGGGCAAATGTCTCCAGCGTGGAGGTGCAGTAAACCCGGTGCCCCTGATACAGGTGAATGCCCTGAATATACGGCGACTGCAGGCGCTGATGCTCAAGCTGGTGCTGCAGCTCTGGCGTACAGGCTTGTCCGGCCCGGGACGTCAGCGGCTCCATCGCCTGACGAGCCTGCGTCAGCAACCCGTCTGCCTGACTCATCACCCGGGTAGCCATCTGTGAGGTCTGCTCCCGCAGGCTGAAAGTCATCCGGACGGCCAGCGTCGCACTCCCCGCCAGGAATATCAGCAGCGCCACGCCAACCGCAGTCAGAGTTCGCATCATTAATTCCGGGTCAGGACAGCCGGAGCGGCCATACCTGAAGGCCCGGCTACCGGCGCCATAAAGCGCCAGAGTTCCATGTCAGAGTTCAGGCCCAGCTTGCGCATAGCTCCCCGTTTATGACCGCTGAGCACAGCCGTGCTCATTTTCAGCAAACGGGCACATTTGTGGGTCGACAGCCCAAGGCACAGAAAGAACACTACGTTAACTTCCATCGGCGTCAGCAGCTCATCGCTTTCCTGAGGACCTGGCGGCGGTTCCCCCCTAAGGGCACGGCGCAGGACGGTAGCGATTTCATTCACTGACATCCGCAGGCTGATAAAGAATCCCCGGCGTAATTTACGGGCGTACAAAACCCGGGCTGCCGGGGTAATGCTGCCGCTGACCACATACACCAGCATACCGGGATTAAGGGCTATCTCCTCAGGGACATACACCGGTGAAGAGGTATCCAGAATAGTAATATCCGCATCCCTCAAATCCGCAGGAAACATATTTATCTGCTGAGAAAGGGCATCACGTAAGAAAAGATTCTCGGTATAAATCTTCATTCTGTTTATCTCAAATCATTACCGGTTATTGCTGGCACTATAAGAAATACGTCGGCGTTCATCCCTGTGTGGAATAAGCGCCGAATGTCAAGACAAACCATCAGTGGTAATTAATAATAAATGTCACTGCGCTATTTGCTATTCCCGGCGTGACTCTGGAATCTGTTTGAATATATCGGGCGACCAGCGGAACGGATGTCATCCCTGAAGTTCCCAGCTCCATCTGATAGGTTTTTGTTGTACCAAAATCAACAGGCTCAGGTGATTCGCTGGCGCCATATGCCAGTTGTATTCCGGCCCCGCCTGCACTGCCAGCTGAGTCCGTAAACTCAAAGATGCCCTGACTACTGTTAACCACGGCAGTGGTGGGAATCAGCTGCACAGTTATGGCATTCTGGGTTGGTGTACCACCGCTATTTGAACCCGTGTTATCCACATACCATGAGCCGGAAGAGCCATAGCCATAATATACCGGACAGTCCGTTAATTTAATGGAAGCATCAACCCATTTTGTTGCGCTGCCTTTTCCGGTAAAGGAATTGATATCATAACTTCCCATTGGAACCGTCACATCCGGTGTTTTACAGGAACTGGCAACAATATTAATGGCTCCGGTCATACATATATTATCTTCCACCAGACCATCTGATGAACTGCCGTTATCATTATAATTAACCCGGACACAGGGAAGGTTACTGCCCGAAATAGTTCCAGGTTGAACAGGACCGGTTTTTATCAGATACACATCCCAGCGCTTAAATCCCCCGAAGACAATACAGCCATTAATCCCCTGGGAAGAATTACAGTGAACATCAGAACTGTTGGACAGGAGTTTGCTTACCGGAAGGGCGGCATCGCCGGTGGTTCCCTGATGTACCCAGACCCCGATACCGGGAACCCCCGTTTCATAGACCTTTCCTGCCTCCACACCACTGCTCCAGCTACTGAGTGGAAGAGGCGTGGAAGAATATGTGTAGTGGCCACTCGGATTGCCATTACCGGTACAATCTACCGTAATCGCCTGATTTCCTGCTGTAAAATCCAGGTTATAGGTCTGCCTGTATAATATGGTTCCGTCCGGTAAGTCGGCTCCCACCGTAATAGCTCCCGACTGCAGCGGCATTGGTGCCGTTTCAACACCATCACTATGCAGTGTACAGACAGCCCATACGGATTTTGTTAAAACAAGTAGCAAGATGCCCACTAAAACGGATATTCGTCTCATAATCACGCTCCAGATAATAGTCGAATCGACGGTATTCAGCGACACTGCGCGCTGAGCCGGACAATGTCATTAGAGGGATGACCCACTTTCCCGGCCGGCAACGTATAATTCACCGTGCACGACTGGCCTGCGCCTTCACCCCAGCTTACCGTCAGGCGATCCTGCGCCTTCTCCACCCGGGCATATATCTGACCCGCCTGGCCTACGCTGCCCACCACATTCCCCGCGCTGTCCAGCACCCGGGCGCCAAAGGGTACCGCCTGGCCGTTACCGCTTGTCGCCATAATCAACAGCGGTATTCCGGTGTCGGTTTTAAACACGATATGGCTCACCGCGCCGTCGTACGGCGCCACCTTCTCACTGGTGTTTTCCAGATCGACGCTGTAATCCGCGTCCTTCGGATCGATGGTGATTTCATTCATTTCATACGGGTTCAGATATGGCACCGCCGCATGACCCCAGGGATCGATATGGATCCCCGAATATCCCCCGACTTTTGCCCCACGCGCGCCCTTCGCTTCCACGACGGCGAAGGTATCCCCGGTGTATGGCGTAGCCACCACGCCCCACGGCCAGCCGATCACCGTACCGCTCATGCCCACCGAGCCGCTCTGGTAGTGCTTCCCGGCGCCGTAGGTCGCCGTCAGGCTGGTGTATGGCGAACGCCAGCCGCCGTTCATCGCAACACTGCTGCCGGTGCCCTGGTTGTAGCTGCTGCCGGTGACGCCATAGCTGTACTGATGTTCATCACCGCCAGTACCGGATACGCCTACCTGACCGCCGGTACGTCCGCCGCTGTCGCGACTGAGGCTTGCCGTCATCAGCGGCGGGTTATCCGCCATCTCGCTGCTCAACGGTAGCGTCATGCTCAGCATCCAGGTGGTTTCCATATGCCCGTCCATGTCGCGCACGCGCCCGGCGCTCAGGCTGTAACTCAGCCGCTTCCAGCTGTTGCTGTAGCCAAACTGATACTGCAGATCCGTCTTGTCCTCATTCCAGTAATTCTGGGTGTAACCGGTCATATAGACCTGACCCCAGCCCTCCGGCAGCCCCTGGTTCATGGTGATGTTGAACCGGTTCTTCGGCCGCCAGATGTTGTTCGCGGAACGACCATGTTTTTCTTCGTCCAGCGCCTGCATGGCGGTCTGGAAGTCGTAGTACCCGGACGTGGAGAAACGATAGGCCGCCAGCGTCAGGTTACTGTTAGTGTCCGGAATGAATTTGCTGTAGCTCAGCTCATAGCTCTGGCCGCTGCTGCTGCCGCTTTCCATGGTCTTCAGATGAGTACGGGCCTGGGTCACATCCGCCGAGAATGCCCCCACCGGCGTGCTCACCGCCAGCCCGCCCTGGATGGCGTAGTAATCCGCGCCGCTGCCCTGAATGCCGCCGTAGCCGGTCAGAATATTGGTCAGCCCCCTCTCATAGGTGGCCTGATACAGGTTCGGTTTTGAAGACAGTGAGGCGCTGTTGTAACGCCCCGCCACCAGATCGTAATGGTGGGCGCCGGGTCTCAACAACCGGGTGACAGAGGCATAGGGAACCTGGAAGGTCTGAACCGTGCCGTCCGCTTCCGTCACCATCACGTCCAGGTTGCCGCCGTAGCCGCTGGGATACAGGTCATCAATCACAAAAGCACCGGGCGATACCGTGGTTTCGTAAATCACCCGACCATTCTGACGTACGGTCACCCGGGCGTTGGTTCTGGCGGTACCGCGGATATCTGGCGCATAGCCGCGCTGGGACTGGGGCAGCATCCGGTCGTCGTTGACCAGCTCAACCCCCCGGAACGGCAGGGTGTCAAACAGCTGTCCACCGGTGCTGGTTTCCCCGATACGCACCCGCCCCTTAATGGCCGGAATATCTCGCTGGACGTAATTATTGGTGGACTGATAGCTGCCCCCTGACTGCTCCTGCCAGTTATAGCTGCCGTCATGACGGAAGTACCAGGCGCCCAGGTTCATCCCTGCATGGATCCCGGCATAGGCCGAATTGTAGCTTTTGCCGCCGCTGCGGGTGGTGTAGGCGCTGGCGTTATAGCCGAACAGCAGTGCCGGAACGCCCTCGTCCCACAGTTCCGGGCTGACGTAGCCCCGGGCATGATTATCCATCATCGCCTGGGGAATACTGATGTCCAGCCGCTGGGTGCCGGAATCATAGATAACCGATGCCTGTGGAATGAGCTGCTGCAGCGGGTAGCACTGGCGCCCCTGCTTCAGGGCCTCATTAAACGCGGCCGGCAGCTGGCTGTAGTTAAGGTTGATCTGTTTGAGGATCTCCACCGACAGACAGGGGCGAACCCGTTTATCAGGCTGTTCAGCGAACACCACCTTCTCATGCGCCACCTTCTCGTCATTCACGTAGATATCCGTGGGCCAGGTACCAGGCACGGCGGAATCGCCATGTTCGAATCGGCTCAGGTCGACCCGGGTGTCTCCGGATGCCCCAAGAAATGCCGGATCAAATGTCACGGTATCCGTGCCGGCACCGGGATCCGGCTGAGAGGGTATACTGGCTGGCGCAGCAGGTGCATCCATGCCGGCTTCTGCAGCCAGCACGCCGGGCAGCATGGCTGACCAGATGGCGCTGGCCAGCAGTGAATAGTGAAAATGACGACGCATCGTAACGCCCCTGTTATCCTGAAAATGCAGTCACCTGCAAAAGTGAATACCCCTGAACCGGCCTTTACAGCGTGCCTTTTTCGGTTTCAACGGCGCCCCAGTCATTGATGTACTGCCAGATAACCTCGGCGCCAGGCCGCACCAGTCCGCCGTCCTTCATCCGGAAGTTGTGCTCACCCCGTGGCGGCACCATCTCGCCTTCGGCGGTGGTGTTGCGACTGCCCTGCTTCACGGTGACGCTCACCAGAGAGACAAAATACGGGGAAGCATTACTGGCCCGCAGCTCGCCCCCGCTCACGCTCCAGCGCAACTGTTTACCGGCCTCATTGGCCTTCTCTTTGTCAGTCAGCGCTCCCGGGCGATAGAACAGTTTGATACGGGTGCGAAACGCCACCTGCAGTCGGTTCGGCGCCGCCTCTTTGGTGACCGGCGGGATCTCCAGCACGTTCAGCCAGTAGACCGATTCCCGGTCTTCCGGCAGAGCCGGTGTCGCGGTGTAGCTCAGACGCAGAGTCTGACTTTTGGATGGATTAATGCGGTTAATGGGCGGCGTCAGAATAAATGGCACCTGGATCTTCTCGGGTTTGGCTTTGACGTCACCGGTATCCACCCAGCTCTGAACCAATACCGGCAGCGTGCCGGAGTTGGTCAGTTTGACAGTGACCTCTTTTTCATTTCCCGGATACACCACACGAGTACCGCTGATCACCACGCTGGCCTGTCCTGGCAGGACGAAAAGCGCAAACAGACATGCACCGATCCGCAGTGCGGCAGAAAAGGATTTTAAATACATGAGCCAGACTCCAGGCCACCGGGACTGATGCCCCGGTGGCTGACAGGGAAGATTACTTGTACTGCAGGTTGTAAACGACGCTGCTGGTCACTTTACCGGCCGTGGTGGCATCGGTAGCGTAGTACTCAACGGCGTACGGGATTTCAGCCGTACCGGTGGCGGTATCGATATCCACGTAAGCGGTATCATTCACCTGGCTGGTGTTGCCCACGTTAATGGCGGCATAGGCGTTGGACGCATCCAGCAGCTGCAGATCCACATTGGTGGCGCCATCAGCGGTCTGGTTCAGCAGACGACCGGTGCTCAGATCCACGGTATCGCCCGGCTGGAAGAAGGCAGAAACCTTGGACGGCCCCGCCGCCACGCCATTTTCTTCATCAGCGGCGGTTACCTGACAGTTAGTCAGCGCCATGTTGAAGGAAGTCCGTCCGGTAGTCTGGCCCGCTGCTGTCAGCTCATTAATACTGACGGTCGGCAGGGTGATGGTGGCATCCGGCCCCTGGCCTTCAATGTTGACGTCACAGGTGGTATCAGTCAGTTCACCATTAAAGTTGATGGTCCCGGTGGATTCAGCATAAGCAGAAGACGCGCCCATGGCTGCCAGCAGGGACAGACCGAGAATTGTTTTTTTCATTTTCATTACTTGATTACCTTGTTTTCATATTACAGACACAGTGTCACCCTCTGCGTCCGGCCATCCGGACACAGAACTTCCGGCGCTTTAACCGTGAGTTAAAGAGCCAAAACCAATTTAATTTTTTTCAGAACAGCGTTACTTATTGTTTACCCCGGTGTATGGCAGGCGTTCCCTAATATCCGGGATTTAATAATCAACTCCTGATTATTCATGACATTATACTTTTTCATTATTCGCCGCTTACAGGAACTGACGGCCTTGCCGCTACATCCGCAGAGCCGGGCCACCGCATCTACCCGCCCGCCCTGCAGCAGAAGATCCAGGATATTCTGCTCTTTGGGCGTCAGACGCCTGTGCCGATAATTCGAATTAAATGTCATACCCGGCCGAAATCCTGAACGCATGGCATCGCGAATATGCCTGGCGGCCGCCATTCCTGAAGTACCAACATCAATAAACAGCAATTTTTCCAGCCCTGGAATTTCACTCAGTACCCGGTGATGCCGATCCGTACCAAAAACAATACAGGGACGGCCATAATGGAGCTGCTGAATAAAAGGCTGCAACTCCGTCAGGGTATCTTCAGTAAAAACCCAAACATCCGGCAGTGCAGAAACTGACATAAAGCGAGCTGCCATTTCACGATAAAGTTGTTCAATTACTGTATGTACGCCAAGAACAAAAAAACGATCGTCACCCTTAATATTTACCATTACGCCTCCAGTTTCTCTGTGAGTCAGAATCACACCGGAAACACAGAATTTCTCTCTGTTACTGCCTGTCTTTCACATAATAATGAATCAGCGTTTCTTAAAAACACGTCCTTTATTTTAATAAAGGCCTCCATCTTTCCTCTCTGCGGAAAAAAGAAAACTGACATTCTGACTTAATATATTCCTGAACTTTCTTTACGTATGTTAGTAAAAGTTCCTGTTGTGGGAAAATGTTATTACCGATCAATTATTTATGTTTAATAGTTTTTGGCTATCAAACATAAATAATTGATCGTTAAATGTAATGAATAAAAAGCATAATTTTATTTTTTTGATTTAAATCAATATGTTATTTCATGCTTCATTTTAAAAACCCAAAAGAGACCCGCAATAACATATAACACAAATGCAACATTGTATTTTAAACACCTTTTTATAGGAATAGTCCTATAAGAAAATGAAACGGATTGTCTGAAAAAAAGAAAGGGATTATTCCTAACAAAACAAAACCATCCATCAAACTAAAAAAAAGACGGAGAAAAATCTTAATAAAAATAAATCTGACACGATCTTTGAGGCATCAAAAAAGAGAGTGCTGATAGTTAAATCACGCGTTTTAAGCACAGCCCATCATCCCGTTAATCATTGCACATTATTTTTCCGCCTCCCTCTCTGAACACGAGGGAGATGAAAAACGGCAAGCCTCCCTGTTGGGGGTTATCATCACCATCATACGACAGTGATTTCATATGAAATGAAGTACGTTAAAAATGTAAGTGGGGTTTAATGTGGAGGGAGGGTGTTGTATCCAGGCAAGGTGGGTTTGAAGAAGCCGTAAACCAGTAGCAGGAAGCGTATCCTGATTAATCAGTAAAACAGCAAACACAAGGTGCGGAACGTCTCCAGCCTGCCGCCAATATTCCGGACATGAAACGGAGGGCTGACCCCGGTGAGTCGTAATCATCCTTAATTTCCGGTTCCTCTCTAAACGGCCCGCTAACGGAGCTCAGGGAAAACGCGTATTTTTTTATTCTGTTTACCTTTATCAAAAACCGGGACATCCAGAATTGCCACCGCGGTTAAACGAGTCGGCTATGTCCATGAAATTTCATGCAGGGGGCCGGGGATATGACTACTTCCCCCTTTATTTTACTTCTTAAAAGCCCCTTTACTTGACCTTCCCCTTGCGGGAAGGTTTAAGCTTGGTCACAGTCACTAAGGCGGGCCACATTACGGCCCGGAATCGAGGAGTCTGATATGTCTCACGTCATTGATCTTACGCTGGATGGCCTCTCCTGCGGTCACTGCGTAAAACGCGTTAAAGAGAGTCTGGAACAGCGCCCGGACGTTGAACAGGCGGAAGTCACCGTCGAGCACGCCACCGTCACCGGTAGCGCCAGTGCCGAAGATCTGATCGCCACCGTACAGCAAGCCGGATACGGCGCAGAGCTCAGCCACCCAAAGGCTAAACCGCTGACGGAGTCGTCAATCCCGTCGGAAGCGCCGGCAGCGGTTTCCTCACAGCTTCCGGCAGCTTCTGCCAACAGCGACGACGATGAGGACAGCCTGCAGTTGCTCATCAATGGTATGAGCTGCGCCAGTTGCGTCACCCGGGTGCAAAACGCGCTGCAGGGCGTTCCGGGCGTGCGCCAGGCGCGGGTAAACCTGGCGGAGCGCACGGCGTTGATAATGGGTCACGCCTGCGCCACTGACCTGGTGAAAGCGGTGGAAGGCGCCGGCTACGGCGCTGAAGCCATCGAAGATGACGCTAAACGGCGCGAACGCCAGCAGCAGACCGCTCAGGCGGCGGTTAAACGCTTCCGCTGGCAGGCTATCCTGGCGCTGGCGCTGGGGATACCGGTCATGGTCTGGGGCATGATCGGCGACAATATGATGCTGACCGAAGAGAACCACGGGCTTTGGCTTACTATCGGTCTGCTCACCCTGCTGGTGATGGTGGTGGCCGGCGGCCACTTCTATCGCAGCGCCTGGAAAAGCCTGCTCAACCGCAGCGCGACCATGGATACCCTGGTGGCGCTGGGTACCGGTGCCGCCTGGCTTTACTCCATCAGCGTTAACCTGTGGCCAAATTTCTTCCCGGAAGCGGCGCGCCACCTCTACTACGAGGCCAGCGCCATGATTATCGGCCTGATTAACCTTGGCCATATGCTGGAAGCCCGGGCCCGTCAGCGCTCGTCAAAAGCGCTGGAGCGGCTGCTGGACCTGACGCCGCCCACCGCCCGGGTGGTGGATGACCAGGGCGAACGCACGCTTCCTCTGTCAGAAGTGCAGCCAGGGATGGTCCTGCGCCTGACCACCGGCGACCGGGTGCCGGTGGATGGCGCTATCACCCAGGGCGAAGCCTGGTTCGATGAGGCGATGCTGACCGGCGAGCCAGTGCCGCAGCAGAAAGCCAACGGCGAAGAGATTCACGCCGGTACCCTGGTACAGGACGGCAGCGTACTGTTTCAGGCCAGCCGTACAGGCGGCCATACCACTCTGGCGCGCATCATTCGCATGGTTCGCCAGGCTCAGAGTAGTAAGCCGGAAATTGGTCAGATGGCAGACCGCATCTCCGCTATCTTCGTGCCGGTGGTGGTCGCCATCGCACTGCTCAGCGCCGCCATCTGGTACTTTTTCGGCCCGGCGCCGCAGGTGGTCTATACCCTGGTGATCGCCACCACGGTGCTGATTATCGCCTGCCCCTGCGCTCTTGGGCTGGCAACGCCGATGTCGATTATTTCCGGCGTGGGTCGGGCCGCGGAATTCGGCGTGCTGGTACGTGATGCCGACGCCCTGCAACGCGCAAGCCAGCTGGATACCCTGGTGTTTGATAAAACCGGAACCCTGACCGCAGGCAAACCGCAGGTCGTGGCGACAGAAACCGCGCCGCAGATCGATGCCGACCAGGCCTTGCTACTGGCCGCCGCGCTGGAGCAGGGCTCCAGCCACCCGCTGGCGCGCGCCATCCTGGAAAAGGCGGGGGCACAAGCGCTGCCGCAGGTCGACGGCTTTCGTACCCTGCGCGGCCTGGGGGTCAGCGGTCACGTACAGGGGCATGCCCTGCTGCTTGGCAACCGCGCTCTGCTGAACGAACAGGGCATCGACTGCGGCCCGCTGGAAGCGCGTATCGAAGCCCATGCCGCCGAAGGCGCCACGCCGGTGCTGCTGGCGCTGGACGGCGCCGTCGCCGCGCTGTTCGCCATCCGCGATCCGCTGCGCGAAGAGAGCGCCGCCGCCCTGGCGCGTCTGCATCGCGAAGGCTACCGGCTGGTGATGCTGACCGGCGATAACCCGACCACCGCCGGGGCCATCGCCCGGGAGGCGGGCATCGACGAAGTGATCGCCGGCGTTCTGCCAGACGGCAAAGCTCAGGCGATTATTCAGCTACAGCAGCAGGGGCGTAAGGTGGCGATGGTAGGCGACGGCATTAACGACGCCCCGGCGCTGGCCCAGGCCGATGTCGGCATCGCCATGGGCGGCGGCAGCGACGTCGCCATCGAAACCGCGGCCATTACCCTGATGCGCCACAGCCTGACCGGCGTGGCGGACGCGCTGGCTATCTCGCGCGCTACGCTTCGCAATATGAAGCAGAACCTGCTGGGCGCCTTTATTTACAACTCGCTGGGCATCCCGATCGCCGCTGGTATTCTCTGGCCGCTGACCGGCACCCTGCTGAATCCGGTGGTGGCAGGCGCCGCCATGGCGCTCTCTTCCATTACCGTGGTGAGCAACGCCAACCGGCTGCTGCGGTTTAAGCCTGAACGGTAACCAGGCCGGAATGCTCCGATAGCTCTACCGGCAATTGCGCCCCGCCATGCGGGGCGTCAGGTTGATGACAAAGAGGGAAAAAACGTGGTTTTTCCCTCTTTAATGTTTATCAGCCGAAAATCAATGAATTGATTTTCCCTGTTTATTTTTCTGGCATTCTGCCCGAACGCGTTCAGCTCAGGTTTGTCAATGGTCTCCCCTGAGCCGGAATGCTCCGATAGCTCTACCGGCAATTGCGCCCCGCCATGCGGGGCGTTAGCATGACCTTTTCAGTCAGGGAATGCGCCATGGGTTTGCTAAGCCGTCTCCATACTCTCTTTTCCCGGTTCGGGAGCCACCGTTATCCCTGGCCCGCCCTTGATATTACCCTTCCCGGCCAGCGCCACCTGCATCTGGTGGGCAGCATTCATATGGGTACGCCCGATATGGCGCCGCTGCCGACACGCCTGGTGCGCAAGCTGCGAGAAGCCGACGCGCTGGTGGTCGAAGCCGATATCAGCGGCAGCGATTCGCCATTCTCCAGCCACGGCGAAGAGCCGCCGCTGGAACAGCGCCTGAATCAAAAAACGCTGGAGCACATCCTGAAGCTGCTGCAGGAGCTGAATATTCCGCTGGAGAACGTTGATAACCTGCCGCTGTGGCAGATAGCGCTGCTGCTTCAGGCTCATCAGGCCCAGAAGCTGGGCCTGCGCCCGGATTACGGCATCGACTATCAGTTGATTCAGGCGGCGAGCCAGTTTCAGCGGCCAGTGCGGGAGCTGGAAGGCACCGACAATCAGCTAACGCTGCTGCAAACGCTGCCGGACGCCGGGCTGGGACTGTTGCAGGATACCCTGATTCACTGGCACACCAACGCCCGCCTGCTGCAAACCATGATTAGCTGGTGGCTGAAATCGCCGCCTGCGGCGCCCGACCCCTCGCTGCCCAGCACCTTCAGCAATGAGCTCTACGATGTGCTGATGGTACAGCGCAACCGGCAGTGGTACGATTTCCTGCATACGCTTCCATCCGGTCACTATGTGGTGGCCGTAGGCGCGCTGCACCTTTATGGCGAGAGTAATCTCCCCAGCCTGCTCAGGCAGCGCTAATCCGCGCAGGTCGCGCCATCCGGATTAACAAGAAGGAAATCATGACCCCCGCCGTAAAACTCCTGGAAAAGAATAAGGTCAGCTTTAAGATTCACACTTACGACCACGATCCCACTGAGACCAACTTCGGCGACGAGGTGGTACGCAAGCTGGGGCTCAACCCGGAACAGGTTTATAAGACGCTGCTGGTGGCGCTGAATGAAGATATGAAGCACCTTGCAGTGGCGGTGACGCCGGTTGCGAGCCAGCTCGATTTGAAAAAAGTAGCGAAAGCCTTTGGCGTAAAAAAAGTGGCGATGGCCGACCCGCAGGTCGCGCAGCGAACCACCGGCTACCTGGTGGGCGGGATCAGCCCGCTGGGGCAGAAAAAGCGCCTACCAACGGCAATCGACGCTCCGGCCGCCGACTTTGCCTCCATCTATATTTCCGGCGGCAAACGCGGCCTGGATATTGAACTGGCGGCGGTGGATCTGGCGAAACTGCTAAATGCTCAGTTCGCCGATATCGCCCGCCGCGACTGAGCACCTGGTTCATCGCGGATTGGCGTGAAGCTGAAGTGACCGGCGGCTGCCCTGGCTTCTGGGTGAGTATGTAGCGCAGGAGAAGGTTCCGTTCACCTTAAGGGTATTTTTATCTGTCGGTTGCGGAACCGGTGAACGGGCCAGGGGCTCAAATGCCGCCCCTGACAACCCGGCTTTCCGGCGTGAAAATCGCCGCTTGCGCGGATTAACCCGCCCCCTCCCTGGGCCGGGCCCCTTCGGGGCAACGCCTGCGGCGTTGTTCAAAATGGCTCCCGGCAATTTTGTCCTGCGTATTCCCGCCAGCCGGACGGGTCGGGCGTGACGTCACCTCCCTGTGCCGCACGCCCTCAGCCCGACGTCCTGTCGGGCTGACCCTGGCGGCCGTGAACGCTGCGGCGATTTTCAGGCCGGAGAGTCACCGCCCTGAATCTTCTGTCCGGATTTATCAGTAAAGGTATTGCTGGTTGTATTTGAGCACCCCGTCTAAAGCGACGAGGGTGTTGCCACCCGGCTTAAAAAACGCCGTAGCGTTCACGAAGGGCCGGAGGAGCGACAGGATGTCGCGACAGGGCAAGGTCGCCAGGGAGGGCGACTCTTGCCCGTTCCGAAAAGCCCGGCGTGATAAGCGAAGGGGCCCGCATCAGCGGCGTTTTTTAGCGCCGGGGAGCCCGGGTCGCCAGGGGAGCGGCGACTGAGCCCCCTGGCCCGTTCACCCGCGGTGGATTAACAGAGAAGCAGTTGCCTGAAGTGAACGGAACAGCCCACCACATCATTATATTCTGCCGCTTTTATTCTGAAACCAGGCGCCAGAGCCACTTGTCACCCTCACCCCGGCCCTCTCCCTGGAAGGGAGAGGGGGCCCCCAGCCCACCGCATCATTATATTCTGCCGGTTTTATTCTGAAACCGGGCGCCAGAGCCGCTTGTCACCCTCACCCCGGCCCTCTCCCGAAACGGGAGAGGGAGTTCCCCGCCAATGAACGGAACACCCGCCGCATCGTCATATGTCGCTTTTATTCTGAAACCGGGCGCCATAGCTGTCTGTCACCCTCACCCCGGCCCTCTCCCTGGAAGGAAGTGGGGCCCCCACCCCACTGCATCATCATATTCTGCCGGTTTTTTTCCACTTTCGAACACTCCACGCTAATCCGCGCTGATCCATGAAATAGCCTGATGAACCAGACGAATTAACGCCAGCTTACCTCGCCCTTCGGCGCCAGGGCGTTGGCGTCGATAGGTGAGTTCTGCTCAATGTACTGCTTGAGTACTTCGGCATCGATAAAACCGCTATTCACGTAGCCCGGATGATCGTCAAGCCGGGGATAGCCATCGCCCCCGGCGGCGTTAAAACTCAGGGTCGCCATCCGATAGGTCTTATTGGCGTCGATGGGCTGCCCTTTAATGGTCAGCGCCTTGATCCCCGAACCTTCAATCTGCATTCCCACATTCGCGAACTGCGGGTAAGCCCCGGAATTGGGCGTCTTCTGCGCCACCGCGGTCAGATAGCGCACCACGTCGCTCCCCTTCATATCGACATACGCCAGCGTATTGCCAAACGGCTGAACCCGCAGCACATCGGCATAGGTGATATCCCCGGCGGCGATAGAGTCGCGAATGCCACCGCCGCTCATTACCGCGAAGTCGGCGTCACTACGTGCCATTAATCCGTTCAGGATCAGGCGCGCCAGATTAGTCTGCTCAAAGCGCACCCTGTCGCGATCCCCTTCCAGCCGCGCGTTGACGCTGCCGATCTTCACCTTAAGCTGGGCCTGCCCTTTACGCTGAAAAGGCGCCAGCAGGCTAATCATACGCTGATTTTCCGGGATCTGCGGCGCATACAGAACCCGCTCGTGCTTGCCATCGCCCCAGTCGATAGTGCGTTTGAGATTGACCGGCAGCAGCTGATAGTTCACCAGCTTCATTTCGCCATTACGAAACTCAAAATCGGCCCGCCCGACATATTTCCCCCATTCCTGGGCCTGGAGTATCCAGGTACCGTTCTGGCGATCGGGCTTACAGGCGGTGCCAGGAATATAGTCACGCTGCTTTTTATTTTCCGCCGCCATGCAAACCGGATCATGCGAATGACCGCCGACAATAAGCGCCAGCGCCCCGGGATCCATGGCGCGGGCCAGCGCCACGTCGCCCGGCGCGTTGGATCCATGCTCCCCGTTGTCGTAATGACCCATATGGGTGACGGCGATAATGACATCCGGCTTTTCGTTCTGCTGAAGCTCCTGGATAACCAGCTTCGCTTCACCGGCCGGGGGATGAAACTCAATATCCTGCAAATACTCGGGATTGCCGACGCGCGCGGTATCGTCGGTGGTCAGGCCAATGACCGCCACCTTCAATCCCTGCGGGGTAAACAGCGCCCAGGGCTTAAATAGCCGTTCGCCGCTGCTCTTCTGATAGGTATTGGCGGAAAGAAAGGGAAATTTCGCCAGCTTCTCCTGCTGGCGCAGCACCGCCAGCGGATTATCGAATTCATGGTTGCCCACTGCCATGGCGTCGTAGCCAATCAGATTCATACCGCGAAAATCGGGTTCGGCATCCTGAAGGTCAGACTCCGGCACCCCGGTATTGATATCACCGCCGGAGAGTAGCAACACGCTCCCCCCCTGCTGTGCCACCTCTTTGCGAATCCGATCCACCAGCGTTTTTTGCGCCGCCAGGCCGTACTCTCCCTGCGCATTGCGCCAGAAGTGGCCGTGATGATCGTTGGTATGCAAGATGGTGATTTTATAGGTTTTATCCTTTTCCCAGCCGAACGCAGGCTGCCCCGACATTATTATGCCGATCGCCACCAGCGCGACTATCAGCGCGCGCTTCACCCCTGAGTGCATCTCAGTATCTCCATATTCATTGTGTAAACTCTTCTCATAGCATAGCCACAGCGCATAGCCGTTGCGACTTTTCTCTGCGCCCGGGTGCAGGTATGGTAGCAGGGTGCATCCCGCACGGAACGACCGCCTGCATCCGTTCCCCGGTTCTGGCTGCTTCCAACGGTTACGAGCCGGTCGAATAATCCAGAGTATATAAAATAAACATAATTTTCAGGTAACTATGGCATGAGTGAACAAAACCCTTCGCTGGGCGGCGCCGACATCGCGCCGCCCAAACCCCGCACCGCGTTCGGCATCCTGGGGGCTATCAGCCTCTCCCATCTGCTGAACGATATGATTCAGTCGTTGCTGCTGGCGATTTATCCGCTATTGCAGGCCGACTTCTCCCTGAGCTTCGTTCAGGTGGGTCTTATCACCCTGACCTACCAGGTCTCTTCATCGCTGCTACAGCCGCTGGTAGGGTACTATACCGACAAATATCCCATGCCCTGGTCACTGCCTGTCGGCATGTGCTTTACCCTGAGCGGTCTGGTGATGCTGGCGATGGCGGGTAGCTTTCCGCAGGTTCTGCTGGCGGCAGCGCTGGTCGGTACTGGCTCATCGGTGTTCCACCCGGAATCCTCCCGGGTGGCGCGGATGGCCTCCGGCGGCCGTCACGGCCTGGCCCAGTCGCTGTTTCAGGTAGGCGGCAACTTCGGCAGTTCGCTGGGGCCGCTTCTGGCGGCGGTGATTATCGCCCCCTATGGCAAGGGCAACGTGGCCTGGTTTGTACTGGCGGCGATGCTGGCCATTATCGTGCTGCTCCAGGTCAGTCGCTGGTACGCAGCCCAGCACCGAATAGCCCGCAGCCGCCCGGCGCAGAAGGTGATTTCCCCCCTGCCGCGCAATAAAGTGGTGCAGGCGGTCTGCGTGCTGCTGGTACTGATCTTTTCCAAGTATTTCTATCTGGCCAGCATCAGCAGCTATTACACCTTTTATCTGATGCATAAGTTCGGACTGTCGATACAAAATGCCCAACTCCATCTGTTCGCCTTTCTGTTTGCGGTGGCGGCTGGTACCGTAATTGGCGGGCCGGTGGGCGATAAAGTTGGCCGTAAAGCGGTGATCTGGTGTTCTATCCTTGGCGTAGCGCCTTTCACCCTGATGCTTCCCTGGGCCAGTCTGTGGTGGACCGGGGTACTGACGGTGATCATCGGCTTTATTCTCGCTTCAGCATTTTCCGCCATTCTGGTCTACGCCCAGGAGCTGATGCCCGGACGCATCGGTATGGTTTCCGGTCTGTTCTTTGGGTTCGCCTTTGGAATGGGGGGCCTTGGCGCCGCTGTTCTGGGTCTGATTGCCGATCGGACCAGTATCGAGCTGGTTTATAAAATCTGCGCTTTCCTGCCTCTTCTTGGCATTCTGACGGTATTCCTTCCGAATAACCGCGTAAAAGATTGATTTTTCCGGCCAGATGCTTGATCTGGCCGTTCTTTAACTCCATATCCCCCAATGCTCCAGGCAAAATTAAGCCAATAATTACTCCCTTCAGTGCATTTTTATGAAAAAAATCGTGTTTTCGTAAAAAACCAACACCTGAAAACAAACGCGAATGAAAAATTGTCATAAACTATTACATAGCGCCCCGTCCCTTCGCGGACGGATTCTGGATTGACCACGGACCAAAGGAGACGGAATGCATCATGCCACCCCGCTTATTACCACCATTGTCGGCGGCCTTGTGCTGGCCTTTTTACTGGGTATGCTCGCCAACAGGCTGCGCATATCACCACTGGTAGGTTATTTGCTGGCGGGAGTTCTGGTTGGGCCCTTTACGCCCGGATTTGTCGCCGATACGCAACTGGCGCCGGAGCTGGCTGAACTGGGCGTGATTCTGTTGATGTTCGGCGTGGGGCTGCACTTTTCCCTGAAGGATCTGATGGCGGTTAAATCCATCGCTATTCCCGGCGCCGTACTGCAAATCGCGGTGGCGACGCTGCTGGGGATGGGCCTTTCCTGGTGGCTGGGCTGGTCGCCGATGACCGGCATCGTCTTTGGTCTGTGTCTTTCCACCGCCAGTACCGTGGTGCTGCTGCGCGCCCTGGAAGAGCGGCAGTTGCTCGACAGCCACCGTGGGCAGATCGCCATCGGCTGGCTGATTGTCGAAGATCTGGTGATGGTGCTGACCCTGGTGCTGCTACCGGCGGTAGCGGGCATGCTGGAAAAAGGTAACGTCGGCTTCGTCTCCCTGAGTCTGGATATGCTGATGACTATCGGCAAAGTGGCGGCCTTTATCGCCCTGATGCTGGTGGTCGGCCGCCGACTGGTGCCCTGGATTCTGGCCCGTAGTGCCGCCACCGGCTCCCGGGAGCTGTTTACCCTGGCGGTGCTGGCTATGGCGCTCGGTATCGCCATGGGGGCGGTGGAGCTGTTCGACGTCTCCTTTGCGCTGGGCGCCTTCTTCGCCGGTATGGTGCTGAATGAATCAGAACTGAGCCACCGCGCCGCTCACGACACCCTGCCGCTGCGCGACGCCTTCGCCGTGCTGTTCTTCGTTTCGGTAGGCATGCTGTTCGATCCGCAAATCCTGCTGGAAGAGCCGCTGGCGGTAGCGGCGGTGGTGGCTATTATCATCTTCGGTAAGTCGCTGGCCGCCTTCCTGTTAGTCAGAATGTTCGGCCATTCCCAGCGTACCGCGCTGACCATCGCCGCCAGCCTGGCGCAGATTGGCGAGTTCGCCTTTATTCTGGCCGGTCTGGGTATGGCGATGGATCTGCTGCCCAAAACCGGTCAGAACCTGGTGCTGGCGGGTGCGATCCTGTCGATTATGCTCAATCCGATTCTGTTTACCCTGCTTGAACACTACCTGCGTAAGAATGAAACCCTGGAAGAGCAGACCCTGGAAGAGGCGCTGGAAGACGAAAAGCAGATTCCGGTGGATATCTGCGACCACGTACTGCTGGTGGGCTATGGCCGGGTCGGCAGTCTGATCGGCGAAAAGCTGCTGTCAAAGGGGGTTGCGCTGGTAGTGATAGAGACTTCGCGCTCCCGGGTGGACGCGCTGCGCGAGCGCGGTATCCGCGCCGTGCTGGGCAATGCCGCCAATGAAGAGATTATGGCGCTGGCGCATCTGGACTGCGCACGCTGGCTGTTGCTGACCATTCCAAACGGCTACGAAGCCGGCGAAATTGTGGCCGCTGCCCGGGAGAAAAATGCGGATATCGAAATTATCGCCCGCGCCCACTACGACGACGAAGTGGACTACATCGCCGAACGCGGCGCTAACCAGGTGGTGATGGGCGAGCGGGAAATCGCCGGCACCATGCTGGCGCTGCTAAAAGATTCCGCCCAACGGCCGGTGATGTCGGACAGTGCGGTTACGAATTAATCAATCAGGGGCGACAGAAGTCGCCCTTTGTTTAGCGCATTAGCGATCCCAGTACGCCTCTTCCAGACTGTCTTCCCGCTCAGGCAGCCCGCGACTCAGGCGCGGCGAATGCTGATTCAGCACCTGATAGCTTACCCGGTTGGCGTACTTACACACCTGAGACAGCGACGAATAGGTCAGCCAGTTATAGCCATGTTTGCTGGAATTGGGCACCTTTACCCGATGATAGCGGTTGGCGGTAATATCATGCAGCAGCGCCGCCAGCGCGCCGTCGCCTGCGCCGTTGGTGTTCATAATCTTCTCTGGCCCGCCCATATAGGGGGCGATGTGGGAGTAGATTCGCAGCGGTTGCCGACATGCGTGGCGACGCATCGCCCGGCTGAATTCATACTGATTAAATTCGGCGATGGCGCCAGGCAGCAGCGGCTGGCGGGTCTGGCGTTTCGCTTCCTCTTCGGTGTAACCCGCCATATAGAGTCCCTGCGGCCCGGCGGTACACAGCACCAGATCCACCCACTCCAGCGCCCGATCTGCAGCCAACAGCGGATCCTCAATGCCGGTCAGGGCTGCAGCCTCTTCTTCGTTCATCGCCAGGATCGAAACGTGATCGCGCAGAAACGCCTGCCAGCGCTGCGGATCGTCAGCCACCACGAACTTCGTCCCCATGGTCAGTACCACCGGCACGTCGTGGCGTTTTGCGTAATCAATGGCCTGCATGGTGGCTTCCGGCATCGGCTCGCCCTCTTTGCAGCGCACCAGATAGGCGCTTAATACCAGCGCCGAAGCTCCGGCGATGGTCGATTCGGGAATGCTTTCGGCACGCAGCTGGTTCATCTGCCCCGGACTGATGGCGAAGGTACGCTCGCCGTGCTCGTTAATCAGCGTGAAACAGCGACCAATGGCGCCATCCACGCCCTGCAGGTAGTTGAGATCGGTACGGCTGGAGGTATTACACAGGTAGCGGTACGCGTAGCCGCCGATTTCGATGTTATTGCACATCACGCCGAGCAGCACCGAGCGGTCATCCGCCAGCACCGAATAGTTGTGCATGGTATTACCGATGGTGCCGCCAGCGAACTGATGGGTAATGAGGTTGTCCCGCACCAGCTCCTGATAGAGCGCTTCCGCCACATCGTCCTCGATCACCAGCGAATGGCCCATACTGAGACCGTAGCGGCGGACGAAATCATCATCGACCCGGGCTTCGATATCAACCAGGGTCTGATCGATCCCCACCACCCAACTGGCGCTCTGCTCGCTTTCTGGCGGCGCCTGTTGCAGCAGCGGATCGCGGTTACTGACGGGGAAATAATGTTTGGATTTACGTTTACCGGGAAATTTCATGGAAGCCGTTCAGGTGCGCTCGAAAGGCGGCGATGTTAGCACAGTCTCCGCCCGACCGCGATTACCGGTAGCGCCCCACCAGCTCCGCCATCATGGCGATATGCGCGTCTTCATCATTAAGGGCAGGAATATACTCATACTTTTCTCCCCCCGCCTCCAGGAAAAACTCCCGGTTCTGCACCGCAATCTCCTCCAGGGTTTCCAGGCAGTCGGCGGCGAATCCCGGACACATCACCTGAACGTGCTTCACCCCTTTATCGCCCAGCATCTTCATGGTTTCATCGGTGTAGGGGGTCAGCCACGGTTCACGGCCAAAGCGCGACTGAAACGTCATCATCACCTTGTCCGGCGAAAGACCCAACGCCGATACCAGCTCCCGGGTGGTGGTGCGACAGCGCTGAGCGTAGTCGTCGCCTTCATCGGCGTAGCGCTGGGGAATGCCGTGGTATGAAAGCAGCAGCATATCCGGCTCGCCATGCAGCTCAAAGGAGCGTCGCGCCGATTCGGCCAGCGCCTGAATATAGAACGGGTGATCGGCATAGTCGCGGATAAAGGAGATGGACGGCAGGCGACGGCGCGTCGCCAGAATGCGCGCCAGTTCATCCCAGACTGCCGCCACCGTAGAGCAGGAATACTGCGGATAGAGCGGCAGCACCACGATATGATCCACCCCGGCGTCCAGCAGTTCGTCCAGCGCCGATACCAGCGACGGCTGGCCATAGCTCATACCCAGCGCCACTGGCATATCCGCCAGTTGCCGGGCCAACGCCTGCTGCTGGCGGCGGCTGTAAACCATCAGCGGGGAACCGCCCTCCATCCAGACCGAATGATAGAGCTTCGCCACTCTGGGAGAACGCAGCGGCAGTATTACGCCCCGCAGCAGCGGCCACCACAGCAAACGAGGCGTATCCACCACCCGTCTGTCGCTCAGGAACTGACGCAGATAACCTTTTACCGCGCTCGCCGTCGGCGCGTCCGGCGTTCCCAGATTAGCCAGTAATACTCCCATTTTTTCCTGACGCAAAGCTCTACCTCTTTATCACTGTAACAGGGATTCCCCTGAATAATTCAGGTAGCCGAAAGGCGGCAAACTCGTGAATCGCCGGGCGCATAGATGACCATGTGCCCCGGGTGAGCGCACGCAGCTAACGCCTCTGCGGCCTGAAGAATGACGGGGATAATTGTATCTGAAAAGCCGAAGGGCGAAACCAATCGCAGCAAAAGGGAGCGGGGATAGCACAAAAAGCGGGATCCTGACGGGAAGGCGCTCCACCCCATTCGGGATGGAGCAAATGCTGCGTTAACCGAGAATTTTTTCCAGGTCAGCGCGTACTGCGGCAACGGCCTGAGTCCCGTCAACTTTGGCGTAGCGGGTGTTACCGGCTTCGGCCTCTTTCTGGTAGTAGCCGATCAGCGGCGCCGTCATCTGGTGATATTCCACCAGGCGCTTACGAACAGTCTCTTCCTGATCGTCTTTACGGGTGGTCAGCTCCTCACCGGTCACGTCATCTTTACCTTCCACCTTCGGCGGATTGAATTTTACGTGATAAACGCGCCCGGAAGCGGCATGCACGCGGCGACCCACAATGCGATCGACAATCAGTTCGTCCGGTACGTCGAACTCCAGCACGAAATCCACCTGAATACCGGCTTCTTTCATAGCGTCCGCCTGCGGAATGGTACGCGGGAAGCCATCCAGCAGGAAGCCGTTACGGCAGTCATCCTGAGCGATACGCTCTTTCACCAGCGCGATCACCAGTTCGTCGGTAACCAGTTTCCCGGCATCCATAATGTCCTTAGCCTGTTTGCCGAGTGCGGAGCCCGATTTTACCGCGGCGCGCAGCATGTCACCGGTGGAGATCTGCGGAATTCCGTATTTCTCCATAATGAACTGTGCCTGAGTACCTTTACCAGCGCCGGGCGCACCGAGCAGAATAATACGCATTGCGTAGTTCCCCTTAGATATCATCTTTGAATAAGGGGTCAAACATTACCACCAGAGGCCCCGCTGGCTCAAGAAAGGTGACAAAATATTCGCATTCTGCCGGATCGTTATTCAAAGGTGCCCCGCACGCACGGCTGACCATTGTCGACCATCAGCCGCCCTCCGGCCCACAGTCGCTCCACGCAGAATGCCTCATCAAGCATCAGTAAATCGGCGTCATAGCCAGGCGCGATGCATCCCTTATGCGGCAGTTTCAAACGCTGAGCCACGTTTAAAGAAACAAGAGGCCAGGCCTGCTCCAGCGTCAGACTCTGGCTGAGATCCCGAACCTCTTCCAGCAGGCTACCGAATCCGGCCACGGTCAGGCCGCAAACGTTCCCCTGCTCATCGAAGGCCGGAATACTGCCATTACCGTCGGAGCTAAAGGTTAACTGCGACAGCGCGACGCCCTGCTCCTGCGCTTCCAGCACCGCTTCCGAAGGTTTCACCGCCCCCCTGGCGCCGATAAGCGGGCTGATTCCGGAGGTGATATCAAGGTTGACGCCCTGCGTCCTGGCCAGTTTTATCCCGTGTTCCAGCAAATGGCGCTGGCGATTAACGTGGGTCGGTAAAAAATGCCCAACGGGAATCTCGCTATGCGCCAGCACCTCTTCCAGCGGCGCCAGCGCGCTACTGGCATTGCCCATATGCATCACGACCAGCCCCGGCTTTTGGGTCAGCAGCGCCGCAGATCGCGCCTGGGTCGCCATACGAATCAGCTCTTCAACCGTCGGCTGCGATGAGCGATGATCGGAGATCGCCGTTTTAACGCCCAGTACCGGTTCGATAAAAGCAATGTCGTCGCGCACGGAGCCGGTGATGGAGAGCGTCGGCACTTCATAAGAGCCGGTCAGCATCCAGGCCGAAATACCTTCATTACGCAGCCCCATCACTTTGGCAAACAGCGAAGCGACGTGGCGGGTGATGCCATCGGTTCCCAGTAGTCCCATCACGCCGGTAATCCCGGCCTTCAGTAACTGGCTGAGCATAACTTCCGGCGTCCGGGTATGGAATCCAGCCTCACCGCCGCCGCCAGTCAGATGCACATGCTGATCGATGATGCCGGGCACCACCCAACGTCCCCGGGCATCCACCACCTGGCATTCCGGTTGACGCGGCGCCAGTAGATCCGGCGCGACGGCCAGGATCTTCCCGGCCCCCATCAGTAGCGCGCTCTGCCGCCCCCCCTCAGGGGTCAGCAGTCGGGCATTCTTGAGTAGCGTGAAGCCAGTCGAATCTGTCATGACATCCATCCCTCCTCCAGAAGTTGACAGGTTTCATCCAGCGCGACCTGCCAGATCCGGTGCATTTCATCATCGGAACGCTGGTACTGCCCGCCATAGTTGCCATCGCCAATATAGTCCCGTACCGCCCGGGCTGGTAGCTGAGCCAACCGGGAAACGGTCAGCGGCGCTTTCTCCTCCTGGGGCATGACAACGCCTTCCAGCCGCGTCCAGGGGAAATTTTCCATCCATGAGGCATGACTGGCGTTTGCGGAAATCTGTTTCACCATTCCCATCGTCGCCGGAGCGGCCCACCAGTTATGCAGCTGTACCCGCGCATCCGGGTGTCGATTCAACCAGTGATGAATCTGCGCCTGAACCGGGCTGTTGCCTCCGTGGCCATTAATCAAAAAAATACGCCGAAACCCGCTGTTATAGAGGCTATCCAGCAGATCGTTAATCAGCGCATTGTAGGTTGCCGGTTGCAGGTTTATCGTGCCGGGAAACGCCGTAAAATACGGCGCCATTCCGAACGGCAACCCGGGACAAACGGGAATACTCAAACGTTCGCCCACCTCTGTCGCCAGCCGTGAAGCCAGCACATGGTCGGTACACAGGCTCAGGTATGCATGCTGTTCGGTGCTGCCCAAAGGCAGAATCACCCGATCGTGATGCTTCAGATACTCTTCCACCTGAAACCAGTTCATATTCTGGAATTGCATGGTCAATGTCCTTGTGTTGATTCCCTGGCCTGGCGATGCAACGCAGGCAGCAGGACCTCGCGCAGGTAGCGAGGCTCAGGCGTATGTTGATATTCAAACAAAATATTTGTTGGCGGTAGACGCTGTATGACGCTATGGCAGCCGGTGCTGTAAATCACCGCCTGAAAACGGGCCATCGTCTCCGGCAATTTTTTATCATCCAGCGTAATCACGCTGATTTTTCCCAGGTGTGGCGCAAATTTTTTGACCCCTTCCACCATTGCGGGGATAAAGGTCTGATAACGGGAAACCAGGAGTACCGGCATGTCAGCGGGAAGCGCCGCCAGACGGGTACGGGTGGTTTCCGAAGGTATAAGCCAGGGAGCGTAAACCGGTACCCCTTCAGCCAGACGCTGACGCAGGCGCGGTATGCAGTGCGGGATAGTCAACCAGAAATCATAGCGCTCCACCTGATGCGGCGGCAGCGCGGCAAATTCCTGAAAAGTCCAGACATCGGCGCTTATTTTCATCCCCAGCGTTTCGCCAATCGCTTCCAGATAGCGCCGGTTAATACGCCGCGAATTGCCCACAAAGCCAATGGAAAAGGCCAGGGGAAGCGGCGATTCCGCACAGGGATGATTCAACGCACCGACAAAAAACGACGGCGACAGTCCAAGCGAGGCGGCCTCATCAACCAACTGGCGAAAGCGTTCACGCAGCTCCCCGACCTGGTGACTCAGGGAAACCTCCCGTCGATCGCGAACAACGTAGGTTCCCTTACCCGGTATCGTTTCAATCAGCCCCATGCTTTTTAGCGTGTTGTAGGCCTGACTGACCGTAAGCTGCGCAACGCCTAACTGTTTGCTTAATGCTCTCACTGACGGCAGCGCGCCATCATCAAAAAACTCCCCGGCCATAATGCCGTATTCAATGGCCCCGACAATCTGGGTTTGCAGCGCAACGGGCAGACTTTTATCGATTGAGAGCGTCATTCATTCCTCTAACTGTCTTGTTGTTGGCGACGGGTCACGCACGCTTTAAGCGCGTCGAAGTGCCGCCATAGCGTTTCAGGCGTCGCCGGACGCGTACACAGACTGACCGCGATCATCACCAGCATGGTAATGGCCCAGCAGATAATCAACGGATCGAATCCCATCGCCATCCCCGGGAACCATAGCTTCATCGCGACAAACAGCAATTCCCCTACGATCACCGCACTGATAGCGCCGCTACGGCTGGCGCGCCGCCAGTACATGCCCAGAATAACCGGCGCCACCCAGATACCCAGCCCACCAAAAGCGAAGCGTATCAGCGAAAAGATACCGGCTGGCTTCATGATGCCGATAATCACAGCGGCGATACCAACCAGGATAGTGAACCAGCGCGACAGGGTCAGAACCTGGCGCTGAGTCGCCTGGGGATTAAACAAATTCTGGTAAATATCGCGGGTGATGCCTCCGGTCGAAACCACCAGCAGCGCCGAGATCGTCGACATCCCGGCAGAGACAATACCGGTAATCAGCAGAGCGGAAATCCAGGGAGAAACATTCTGCTGCAAAATAAGCGGTACGATGAAGTCTGCATCTTTGCCGGTTAATCCGTGGATGAATGTCGCCGCGTTAACGCCAGACCACTCAATCAGCGTCGCGGAAAATAGCATTCCCATCGTACCCAGAATGACCGCCCGGAACATCGTCCGGTAGCCATTCATGGTAAAGAATTTGGTAAACAGCGTCGGCTGACCGATAGTGAAAAAGCTCCACATGACGATCATGGAGACATAGGTCTGCCACGGAAAATCACCTTTCGTTCCCGGATGGCTCAGATGGGATGGCATCGTATTGGCAAGTTTTGCCGTAATCGCTTCCATGCCGCCTCCGGCCTGTACCGAAACCCAGAAGGTGACAATGGCCGTCGCGACCATAAGCGCGCCCTGCAAAACGTCGGTCATCATGGCGCCGGTCATGCCGCCGGTCATGCAGTATAAAATCACCACTATGCCCATCACCACCACGCCAATCCATTCCGGCAGGCCGGTAAAGGTGTTGAGGATAACGCCAGCCCCTACGGTCTGCGCCCCCATCATCGCCAACAGAAACACCACCATCATCACGGCGTGAATGCCGCGAATAGCATCGGATTCATAGCGATCGGCCAGATAATCGCTCATGGTCATCAGGTTATAGCGTCGGCCCATCAGCATCAGCTTACGGCCAACTAACAGCATGGGGACTATCATAGAAAAAGCCAGCCCCGGCACTGAAATGCTCATGCCGGCGAATCCGGTGCCGTAAGTCATGGCGGGCACCCCCATAAAGGTGCTCATGCTGTATTGACTGGCGAACCAGGCGAATCCCCCCACCAGCGCGCCCGCTTTTCCGCCCATGACCAGAAAGTCACTCAGCGAACGCGTGGCCCGGGCGGCGCGCCAGCCAATGATCCCCAGCAGGAGCAGGAAAAGAATCAGAACGGTATAAAAAGGTAGCGGTTCCGGACGCAGCATTTGTGAAAGATCGTTCATCCCCGATCCTCCAGCGCGTCATCCTGATATTCCGGCCGCTTCAGACACTGGCGGGCAAACAGCAAAATGAGCGCAAAAACTGTTATACCATGTACTAACCAACCATAGACAAAAAGGGGAACCCCCAGCCATCCCGGCCGATATTCCGTGCTAAAAAAACACGGCAGCGGCAGCATGATAAGGAGGTACATCCCCATAAAAATGCAGAACCATCTCTTTTCAAAACAATTAGTTAAAATATCCATATTGACTCGAACTCTCGGTTGCTGTTGTGTGTAATTTTAATGAGTACGACTTGCACCTGACTGTAATTATTGCTTATAACAGATGTTCAAATTAACGACAATCATCAGGGTGAATAAGTGAGCGCTGGAATGGACGAATTACCTTTCACAAAGCGGGTTCCATTGCTGAATATGAGTCTGACCCCGCGCGAAGATCGCTGCGCCGCCCGCTGGCTGGAGCGCGATGAGCGGGATTATTCACCAGGGCAAGCCGTAGCCCGGCTCCATCAACAGCTTGCCGACGACTGGCAATGCGAGTGGGTGGCCAGCTTTATGGGGGGAAGAGCGTCGCTGTATGCGGTTATCCGCGCTCTGGCGCTTAAGCCCGGCGATGAAGTGTTAATTCCGGCATTCACCTGCCAGTGCGTCACCAATGCCATCACCTTTAACGGCGTAGCCATAAGGTTTGTCGATATTGAGTCTGAAACCCTGGGTATGGATGCCGGGCAAATGAAGGCGGCAATCGGCCCGCGTACCCGGGCCGTTATGATTCAGTACACTTTTGGCCTGGTCTGCCGCGATCTGGAACGGCTTCTGGCCATCGCCCGGCAACACGGACTATGGGTGGTAGAAGACTGCGCCCACGCAACCGGCGGGCGCTGGCAGGGACAACTGCTGGGTACGCTGGGCGATATCGCTTTCTTCAGCAGTGAACGCTCAAAAATTGTCAATACCATCCATGGCGGCTGGGTGGTAACCCGCCATCCGGTACTGGGCCAACGGCTGTTACAGATTCAGGATGCCAGCCCCTGCCCTGACGCCCGGTTTATTACCCGCCTGCTGCATACGCTGCGTCATGCCTGCGCTTCGCTGCATTCAGACGCGACGCCCGCCCCTTCGCAGCCACTGCTGCCGCAGATGCAGCAGGACGAACTGCGCGGCCTGCTCAGCCCGCAATATCTCTGGCGAATGGCGGAACCGGTAGCTGAATTATTAAGCCTGCAGCTGACATCTCTGCCGGAAATTCTGGCCCGCCGGCGGCGTGGCGCCGCGTTCTGGCAAAAATGGGCCAGCGAGAAAGGCTTACAGGGCCCCACTCCCCGCCCTGATGCAGAAAATAGCTGGCTTCGTTACCCTCTCCTGACCCCACAGCCGCAGGCCATGGCAAAATCAACGCTGGAGACGGCGCTAAATGTTGAGGTTGGCGTCTGGTTTACCACGCCAATGCACCCTCACCCCTGCGATTTAGCGGATTGCCCAACCGGGATGGATGTCACGCGGCGCTGCATCAATCTCCCCACCTGGCTGTGGGAAACGTCAGATTAAAAAAAATCCGTAACCATCACAGATGGTTACGGATTTTTTGAATCAGCCAGGTCTCTTCGCTTTAACCTGCTGACGCCTGTCGGTCAGGCGAAAAGTTATGCCGTCAGCAGCTGGTTAACCCGGCGAATAAACAGGTTGGGATCTTCCAGCGTGCCGCGTTCGGCCAGCAGCGCCTGATCCAGCAGCAGCTCAACCCACTCGCCAAACTGCGCGTCGTCCTGGGTATCCGCGGTACGCTTCACCAGCGGATGATCCGGATTGAGTTCGAAGATGTACTTCACGTCCGGCACGGCCTGACCGGCCGCCGCGAACAGCTTCGCCATCTGGGTGCTCATTTCGTCATTATCGGTGGTGACGATGGCCGGAGTATCGGTCAGACGATGCGTCAGACGCACCTCTTTTACCCGATCGCCAAGCAGCGTTTTTACGCGCTCAACGAAAGGCTCCATGGCCTTGTCGGCCTCTTTGGCGCTTTCATCCACGTCGTCCGCCAGTTTTTCCAGCGACTCGTCGGCTTTCGCCACCGACTGGAACGCCTTACCGTCGAATTCGGTCAGGTAGCTCATCATCCACTCGTCGATGCGGTCGGAAAGCAGCAGCACTTCAATGCCTTTCTTACGCAGCAGTTCGAGGTGCGGGCTGCTCTTGGCGGCCGCATAGCTGTCGGCAGTGATGAAGTAGATCTTCTCCTGCCCTTCCTTCATACGACCGATATACTCTTCGAGCGAAACGGTCTGCGCCGCGGAGTCGGTATGGGTCGAGGCAAAACGCAGCAACTTCGCGATGGTCTGCTGATTGCTGCTGTCTTCCGCCGGTCCCTCTTTCAGCGCCAGGCCAAACTGCTGCCAGAAGGTCTGGTATTTTTCCGCGTCGTCCTTCGCCAGTTTTTCCAGCATCTGTAGTACGCGCTTGGTCAGGGCGCTGCGCAAACTGCGGGTCACGCTGCTGTCCTGCAGAATTTCACGCGATACGTTGAGCGGCAGATCGTTGGAATCAATCAGCCCGCGTACGAAGCGCAGGTAGTTGGGCATAAACTGCTCGGCGTCATCCATAATGAAAACGCGCTGCACATAGAGCTTCAGCCCGTGCTTGTGATCGCGGTTCCACATATCCCAGGGCGCCTGAGAGGGGATGTACAGCAGGCTGGTATATTCCTGCTTCCCTTCCACCCGGTTATGGCTCCAGGCAAGCGGATCGCTGAAGTCATGGGCGATATGCTTATAGAACTCTTTGTATTCGTCTTCGCTGATTTCTGACTTATTACGGGTCCACAGCGCCTGGGCCTTGTTGATCTTCTCCCAGGAGACAACGGTTTCACCGTCTTTCTCTTCGCGATTTTCGATCTCGACCGGCAGCGCGATATGGTCGGAGTATTTGCCGATTATCGAGCGTACCCGCCAGGCGTCGAGGAATTCGTCCTCCCCTTCGCGCAGGTGCAGGGTAATTTCAGTACCGCGGTCGGCTTTAGTAATATCGGCAACGGTGTATTCCCCTTCCCCCGCCGATTCCCAGAACACGCCGCTGTCGGCGCTGGCGCCGGCCGCACGGCTGCGAACGGTGACTTTATCCGCCACGATAAAGGCGGAATAGAAACCCACGCCGAACTGACCAATCAGCTGACTGTCTTTCGCCTGGTCGGAACCCATGGATTCCAGGAAAGCTTTAGTGCCGGACTTGGCGATAGTGCCCAGATGTTCGACGGCGTCGTCACGGCTCATTCCGATACCGTTATCAGAGATGGTCAGCGTACGGTTATCTTTATCAAAAGAGATACGTACCCGCAGCTCGCCATCGCCTTCATACAGATCCGGCTGAGAAAGGGCCCGGAAACGAAGTTTATCCGCCGCATCCGAAGCGTTGGAGATCAGCTCACGCAGGAAAATTTCTTTATTCGAATAAAGAGAGTGGATCATCAGATGCAGAAGCTGCTTAACCTCTGACTGAAAACCGCGAGTCTCTTGTCCTTTCATAGTGGTGATTCCTCAACTAATGAAAACAGGGTGAAAAAATGCGTTGAGGGAGAGATGGGGACAGGGGGAAATAAATTCAAGCGGGGAGCGGTTGTTCGCTCCCCGTTTGATTAAAAAGAGATCTTGTGGCGCCCGACCAGAGAGTGGGACAGCGTAGTACCGTCCACCATCTCCAGTTCACCGCCGACCGGCACGCCGTGGGCGATACGGCTGGCGTCCACCCCATACTCGGCGCAAAGCTCGGCGATGTAGTTGGCGGTCGCTTCGCCTTCCACCGTGGGGTTAGTGGCAAGGATCACCTCTTTAAGCGACTCGCTGGCCAGCCTCTGCTCCAGGCGATCGAGGCCGATATCGTCCGGGCCGATGCCATCCAGCGGCGACAGGTGGCCCATCAGCACGAAATAGCGGCCGGAAAACTGCCCGGTCTGTTCAATGGCGTGGATATCCGCCGGTGTTTCCACCACGCAGATCTGACCATTTTCCTGACGCCTTGGGTTCGAGCAAATGTTGCAGACATCCTGCTCGGTAAAAGTCCGGCAGTCAGCGCAGTGGCCAATCTCCGACATGGCGCGAGACAACGCCTGCGCCAGGCGCATACCGCCGCTGCGATCGCGCTGCAGCAGGGTAAACGCCATACGCTGCGCTGACTTCGGCCCGACCCCGGGCAGACAGCGCAGCGCTTCCATAAGCTGCGTCAACAGCGGGCTGGTTTGCATCAGAACGGCATCTTAAAGCCCGGCGGCAGCTGCATGCCGGAGGAGACGGAGGCCATCTTCTCTTTCTGGGTCTCTTCGATACGGCGCGCGGCGTCGTTAAACGCGGCGGCGACCAGATCTTCCAGCATCTCTTTATCATCTTCGAGCAGGCTCGGATCGATCTCCACCCGGCGGCAGTTATGTGCCCCGTTAATGGTCACTTTCACCATGCCCGCGCCGGATTCGCCGGTCACTTCCATGGCGGCGACTTCCTCTTGCATCTGCTGCATTTTTTCCTGCATCTGCTGGGCCTGCTTCATCAGATTGCCCAGACCGCCTTTACCAAACATATCAGTCTCTCTTCTTGCTCGGGCCGCGTAACGGCGGCGTTAAAAATAATTCGACGCTAAAAAACCGCGTCAAACGGGGCGGATGCTCTCTTCATCCAGCTCCGCGTCGAAGAACCGACGCAGCGTCTGGATGTTGCCATCCGCGGTAATCGAATCCCGCGCCTGGGCCAGCTTCTCTTCATAGATAGCCTGGCGCCACTCCAGCGGCGTGCGCTGCGCAGGGGAGTCATCTTCAATAATAGTCAGTTCTACCGGCGCACCTTCCAGGGCTGACATCGCCTCACTCAGCGCCTGGCGCGCGCCAGACGAATTCAGATGGCGCTGGCTGGAACGCAGATGCAGGCACACCTGATGTTCGCCGGTCTGCTCTTTCCAGGCATTGAGCGCGACCTGCTCGACCAGTTTAGGCACCTTCAGGCGGCTGACCTCTGCCGCCCACGGATCCCGCGCAATAGCCTCTTCGGCCAGTTTGAGCGCCAGTTCCGGCGTCTTTTCATGCTCCAGCGCCTTTCTGAGCGCCTTCGGGGTGGCGACTTTCTCTTTCACCACCGCCACTTTGTTCTGGGCCTTCCAGCGATAGGCCTCTTTCTTCGCAGGCTGTTCCTGTTCTGCAACCGCCGAGGAAGCGCGCGCCTGTACCCGTTCAGTGACCGAAGCCAGACGTTCCAGCGCAGAGGAGCTTACCGGCCGCGCTGAACGCTGCTGTTGCGCCGCCGGTTCACCCTTTTTTGCTCGTTCAGCCCCCTGACGCTGGAGCTGACTGCGGGCCTGCAATACCTGACTGGTGGTGTCCGATAGCGGCGTATCGCTGCGCTGCGCCGGTGGCGAGGCCGCAGGCGGCGGCGCAGCTGGCGCGGCGGCGGGTTGCACCCGCGCAGCCGGTTCCGGCTCAGGCAGCGGCGCGCTCGGATGAAATGCCAGCGCGCGCAACAGCGTCATCTCGACGCCCATGCGCGGATCCGGCGCCCAGGGCAGCTCTTTGCGACCAATCAGCAGGGTCTGGTAATAGAGCTGTACGTCTCCGGGCGGCACGGTACGCGCCAGCTCCCGCAGACGCGGCTCAAGCTGCGCCATATCGCCGACCGGCGCCTGGGGCGACAGCTGAATCATCGCTACTTTATGCAGCAGTCCCAGCATCTCGATCAGCAGCGCTTCCCACTCCACGCCGCGGGCGGCGGCTTCCTGAACCAGATTCATGGCACGCTGACCGTCCGCCTGAACGATAGCTTCCACCAGGCTCATGGCCTGATCGTCATCCAGAGTCCCGAGCATGCCGGTGACCGCCTCGGTGGTCACCCGGCCATCGCCGCTGGCAATAGCCTGATCGGTCAGGCTCAGGGCATCACGCAGGCTGCCTTGCGCAGCGCGCGCCAAAAGCTGCAGCGCCCGGGATTCATGGTCGATACTTTCCTGATTGAGAATGTATTCCAGCCGGTCGCGAATCAACCCGGCATCCAGCGCCCGCAGATGGAACTGCAAACAGCGCGACAGAATAGTCACCGGCAGCTTCTGGGGATCGGTGGTCGCCAGCAGGAATTTCACGTGCGACGGCGGCTCTTCCAGGGTCTTCAACAGGGCGTTGAAGCTGTGGCGCGACAGCATATGCACTTCATCGATCAGATAGACCTTGAAGCGGCCGCGCGCCGGGGCGTACTGCACGTTATCCAGCAGATCGCGAGTGTCTTCCACTTTGGTGCGCGACGCGGCGTCAATCTCTATCAGATCGACAAAGCGTCCCTGTTCAATAGCCTGGCAATTTTCGCACTGGCCGCAGGGAGTAGCGGTAATACCGGTTTCGCAGTTCAGCCCTTTCGCCAGCAGGCGGGCGATAGAAGTTTTACCGACGCCGCGGGTGCCGGAAAACAGATAAGCGTGATGGATACGGCCCAGGTTGAGGCCGTTGGCAAGCGCGGTCAGGACATGCTCCTGACCGACGACATCGGCAAAGGTTTGTGGACGCCATTTACGGGCCAGCACCTGGTAGCTCATCAGAATATAGGCTCTCGGGGAAATTCAGGGGGATAATGCTAACACAGCCCCACCCATTTGGGCGAGGCTGCCTGATAAGCAATCAATACCTTTTCCATCAGGCGCTATTGCCGCAGGCAGTTTGAAGACGGCCAGCGCAGAAGAACCGGAGCCTACTCAAAGTACGAGAGGATTTCGAGCACTGCCCGGATTCAAAATGGCAAGTAAAATAGCCTGACGGGAAAGGTAAGTTAGTGGCCCGGGAAAGGCACCAGGCTGTAACTCGCAACGCCCATGTTCGAAAGGCGCTGCTCGCCGCCCAGATCGAACAGATTAATAATAAAGGCGGCATCCGTCACTTCGCCGCCCAGACGACGAATCAGCTTCACGGTCGCTTCAATAGTGCCACCGGTCGCCAGCAGATCGTCCACCACCAGTACCTTGTCCTGCGGGGCGATAGCATCGACGTGGATCTCCAGTTTGTCGGTGCCGTACTCCAGCTCATAGCTTTCGCTAATAGTCTCGCGCGGCAGCTTGCCCGGCTTGCGCACCGGTACAAAACCTACGCCCAGACCCAGGGCGACCGGCGCGCCGAACAGAAAGCCGCGGGCCTCGGTTCCCACCACTTTGGTGATGCCGGCCGCTTTGTAACGCGCCACCAGCAGGTCGATGCTCAACGCATAGGCCTGGGGGTCTTCCAGCAGGCTGGTCACGTCACGGAACAGAATTCCCGGCTTCGGATAATCCTGAACGCTTTTAATACTGTTTTTTAGATAGTCAAGCTGCTGCGCAGTCGCGGTCATAATTAAATGCCTGATAAATACGGTGTTACTCACGGCACGCCAGGAGCGTATTGCTGCTCCGTTGTCTGTTTATTAACCTGCGTGCCGCGCTCGAAGACGCCAGAATTTACTGGCTGCGGGCTATAATTGCAACCGCAAGGGCCGTCGTTTACGGCTTTTGTTGTTCCTTATCAACTGCCGGATCCACAACCGGCACCCGCCACAGCATAACCAGTAACCCCATCAGCCCCGCCAGCAGAAACAGCCGCGCCCAGGTAAGTTTGACCAGCCACAGCGAAATCGCAAAGGTAATCATAATAAGCAAAGCCGCACGAGGTTTAGCGCCCCGCGGCATGGCACGATACTGCTGCCAGAAGCGCAGATAGCCGCCGAACCACGAACGGTAAAGCAGCCAGTAGTGAAAGCGCGGCGATGAACGGGCAAAGCACCAGGCCGCCAGCAGCAAGAACGGCGTGGTCGGCAGCAGCGGCAGCACCACGCCCAGGGTCGCCAGTACTACCGCCACCCAGCCAATGAAGGTTAGAATGATTTTTGGCATATCGCTTTCCACGGATAGTGCCTTTAAGTGTAACAGTGGATGATTCGCGGAGAGAAGATGAACACCCCTCAATTACTGCAATCGCTGGAAGCTCGCATCGTGCAGTTAAGGGCAGAGCTGGCACCGCTGGCCGGTCATATGAGTTTAATGCCGCGTTTCGATGTGAAGCTGTTCAGCTGCCGCGGCACCCTGCTGGGGGACTACCTGGCGGAGCTGGAGAACAACTACCGCCATCTGGCTCAGGCGGTATCCCGTCAGGACGAAGCGCGCAGCGCCTGGCTGGCGGAGCGGCTGACGAATCAGATGGCGGCGCTGACTCGCGAATCCGCCACCTGGACGCTTCGCCGCTATGATGACACCCGCAGCAGTACCGGCAAACTGAGCGCCCGGCTGCATCGCCACCAGGATTATGAACGACGTCTGCTGGCGATGAAGGCCGAACGAAAAGCGCAGCTGTCACGGGAGCAAACCCTGGCTGGCCAGCAGCGGCTGGTACGCGAGCTGGAAGCCCTGGAAGGTCGGCTGGAGCGCTGCCGGACAGCCCTGGCCACGATTTCGGGAAGCGCTCAAAGGAAGCTGCGCTAGCCCCTTAACCGCAACCCGGAGAACGCCTATGTCGCTGGAACAGGCCCCAGACGAAGTCAAACTGGCCGTCGATCTGATTATGCTGCTGGAGCAGCACCAAATCCCGACCCACACCGCACTGGCGGCGCTGGAAATTGTGCGTCAGGATTTTTTACGCAAGCAGGCTCAAACACCGTCTGAATCAGACTGACGGCGCTTCCCCTTCTTCATCGGTGCCGTCGCCGCGTTTCACCACGGTCTGCTCATCGCCCTTGTCGTTGAGCATATGCACCTCAAGACGGTTAAAGGCCACGTCGATCTCGTGTTCACGGCACAGCTGTTCAATGGCGCGGTTTACCTCGTCAAGGGTGGCGTTACGATCCGCCAGGGTGCGTACATAGAAACGCAGTTCGTGATCCAGCGAACTCTGACCGAAGGCCAGGAAGAAAACCTCTGGCGCCGGATCGTGCATCACTTTGGGATGATCGGTCGCGGCCCGGTAGAGGATCTTCTTCACCTTTTCGAGATCGGATCCATAGGCCACGCCCAGCTTCACCACCACGCGAGTTACGGTGTCGCTCAGCGACCAGTTGATCAGCCGCTCGGTGACAAAGGCCTTATTGGGCACGATTATCTCTTTATGGTCAAAGTCGGTAAGCGTAGTGGCGCGAATGCGAATCTTACTGACCGTTCCCGAATAAGTGCCAATAGTAATGGTATCGCCAATACGCACCGGGCGTTCAAACAGGATCATCAGGCCAGCGATAAAGTTACCGAACACTTCCTGCAGCCCGAAACCCAGGCCAACCGACAGACCGGCAGCCATCCACTGGAGTTTATCCCAGGAGATACCCAGCGAGCCCAGCACGGCAATGGCGCCGGTGGCAATAATCACATAGTTGAGAATAGTGGTGATGGCGTAAGAGGAGCCCTGACGCATCTTCAGCCGGGAAAGTATCAACACCTCCAGCAACCCCGGCAGGTTGCGGATCAATATCCAGGCCAGCATAAAAGAGAGCAGCGCTATCAGCATACTACCCATGGTGACGCTTTTCGTCACCGCCGCCCCGCCGCTACCGGAGCTGTACTCCCACAGCACAATGCTGTCCAGATAGGTAAAGACCGTAATCAAATCAGACCAGATTGCCCAGAATACCAGTCCGAACAGGACGAACATCGCAAGCGTGGTCAGGCGCAGCGTCTGCTGATTGACCTGATCCAGCCCGAGCGGCGGCTCTTCTTCCACCACGGTTTCCGCCCCCTCTTCGCCCTCTTTGGCCATCGCTTCGCGACGCGCCAGGGCCCGGCGCCAGGCGATACGCCGCGCCGCCACGCTCAGACCGCGTAACACCGTCTGGTACAGCAGGTTCCAGACGATCACCAGGTAGACGGTATCGACCCAACGGTGCGCCAGGCGCAGCGTGGTATAGAAGTAACCGGTCGCCGTCAGCACCAGTAAGCCAATGGGCACCAGCAGCAGGATGGTGATCACCACCAGGCGAATGGTGTGGGACTCTTTATCGCGCCAGGCGTCGCGCCACATCGGCAGCATCAGACCGGCCAGCAGCAGCTGGTTCAGGAAAATAACGAACTGGCCCAGCACATCGTTCATCAGGTGCAGCGGCGAATGGCCGCCAATCACCGCCCAGACCAACAGCGGCAGCAGCGCCAGGCTGATTCGCACCATCTGGCGCCGATAGTGGCGGCTTTTCATCGGCGAAATCATAAAGTGGCGTACCGCAACGCCCTCTTTTTCCAGCACCCGCCAGCTCAGACCGAAAATCGTCCAGAACAGCGCCAGCTCTTTGGCGATATCCCACATCAGATCGCTGGAGGTAAAGCGCATACACAGTAACAGCATGCCGATCCCCAGAATCAGCAATGACACCGGTAGCGTGCGCACCAGATTAATCAGCAGCGCCATCGGGGTATGAAGCTGGCTGTCTTTACGCAACTGCCCCACATCGTCCGACAGTGTTTTCAGTCGTTCTTTAAGCCAGCGGAAACGCCAGCGCACCAGTCCCGCCACCAGCAACAGCGGCAGCGCCAGAATCAGTCCCATTCCCAAAGCCGGCGACGCTTTGCCATGGCTGAAGAGATCCTTCATCCCTGCAATCTGGTCTTTCAATGCCTGGGGGAAAGCTTTGAACCACTCCCAGTCCATCGGCTTGTTAGAGGTTACCCAGAAGATCTGCTGGGTCAGAATTTTTTGCAGGTTGCCGCTGGCGTTCATCAACTGCTGCTGGTTCATCTGCAGATTAATCGCCAGCATCAACTGGTTGCCCAGCTGTTTGTTAAGCTGATCGAGCAATTCACGCCGCATATCCACCACTTCCAGCAGTGCGTCGCGTACCTCGTCATCGGCCTGTGCCTTTTCCTTATCCTTCCCAGGTTGAATCAGCCGATCGACAAAAGCCTCGCGCTGAAATAACGCATCCCGCTGCTGATTGATGTCGAACTGCTCCAGGCGCAGGTCGGCGATGCGATTGGTCATATCTTCCAGTTGATCCGCCGACGGCAGCGTCTGCTGCTGCTGATAGAGGATACGCGACAGCAGCAGGCTCCCCTTCAGCACGGCGATCTGCTCTTTCAGGTTTCGTTCCGACTGCAATGCTCGATCCAGCCAGGTTTTGACCTGAATATTGCGCTGTACCAGATCGTTACCGTTCTGAGTGGCGTCGATCAGGCGCTGGCTGATCTGATGGTTGAGATCCAGCTCCTGCTTTACCAGCGGGTTTTTCTGGATATTGCTGGCCTCTTCCGGGGTTACCGCTTCGCGGGCGGTGCGTTCCGTCAGGGTCAGGCGCTTGTTGTTCACCGCCGACTGCAATAGCTTCAGTTGATGTTCCAGCTGACTGATGTATGCGGTGGTGTAATCCTTCTGCTTTTGCAGCGAATCCTGCAGCGCAGTGTTACCTTCCAGGCTTTTGCGCTGCTGCTCTATCTGCGCGTTAAGCAGCGCCTGCTGGGTCAGTAATAGCGACTGTTGGGTGGGGCGCAGCGCGGTATCCCCTGCCGCGGTACCGCTCAGGCGGTTACGAACCTGCTGAAGCTGGCGAGTGGCGTTGGACATGGCATTCTGCACCCGCTCAGGCTGGGTTTGCAGCGATACCAGTTGGCTGTTAAAGGTAGAGAGGTCGCTCTGGGCGTTCTGGAGATCTTCAAGTGCCGTGCCCAGTCGCTCTTCCAGCTGACGCAGACTCAGGCGCGCCAGCTGTTTGCTGATGGCGGCATCATCCTGCGGTTTGCGAAGCGCTTCGAGTTTGCGGGTCGCCTCACGCATTTTGACTGGCGCCTGCTCAATCTGCTTATTAAGATCGCCGCTCTCTTCTTTTACGCGCTTGAGCTTTTCCAGCATCTCCTGAGTCTGAGTCAAGTCCTGCTGGGCCAGCTTATCCCGGGACGACAGGCTTTTCTGTTTGTCTAGCGCATCAAGCTGATTCTGAATCTCGCTGCGGGAGGGTAGATCGCCATTAGACTGCGCATACGCCTGGTTCAGCGGCAACAGGCCACTGAACAGAATAAATATCAGAGTAATAATGAAAGCGGATGTGAATTTCCGCCGACTGGTCGCGTGCTGCATAATCATCCGGATGAGAATGTACTGAAGCAATAGCTTTGATGTGACGCAGAATAGCACGCCTTTTAATCCGGAAATAGCGACATGCTCTTAATCCGCCGCCTGGCGGCCGTAAGCTAGTTTTCGCTGGCGACCTGGCGCAGGCTCGGGCAGAGCTGGAACATTTCAATCAGAATCGCCACATATTCCCGGGCTTCACGCCGTAGATCGAAGGTATCCGGCGCGAATAGCCAGCTTTCCATAATACCGGTAATATAGCAGCGCATCAGCACCGCGGCGCGGCGGGTTTGCAGGGTAGCGGGCAGCATGCCGGCATCGCTACAGCGTTTCAGGCTGGCTTCGATGCGATCGTAACCTTCCATATAGAGACTGCGCTGGGCCTGTTGTACGCTCATCATTTCACCGACAAACTCGCATTTATGGAAAATAATCTCCATCATCAGGCGTCGGCGCTCTTCCGTTACCGTGGTTTCCAGAATGTAAATCAAAAGCTCTCTGAGCGCTGAAAGTGGATCGTCGGGAAATTTTGCCCGATACTCAATCTCTAAATCCCCAATACTGGATTCCGAAAGCTCCCATATTTCATTGAACAGATCGGATTTATTGCGAAAATGCCAGTAGATGGCGCCGCGCGTTACGCCTGCCGCCTTCGCAATATCAGCGAGCGAAGTGGCCGAAACGCCCTGTTCGGAAAAAAGGCGCAGCGCCACGTCAAGAATGTGCTGGCGCGTCTCCTGCGCCTGCTGTTTGGTTTTTCGTGCCATCGGTTAAGGGATTTACAGGAGTCAGATTTACATACATTTGTGAATGTATGTACCATAGCACGACGATAATATAAACGCAGCAATGGGTTTATGGACTTTTGACCATTGATCAAATTTTGAAATCGGACACTCGAGGTTTACCTATGAACAAAAACAGAGGGTTGTCGCCTCTGGCGGTCGTTCTGATGCTCTCAGGCGGTTTAGCGCTTACAGGATGTAATGACGATCAGTCCCAGCAGCAATCGGCTCAGGCGATACCTGTGGACGTTGTGACGCTGCAAAGCGAACCTCTTCAGATAAAAACTGAACTTCCCGGACGCACCAGCCCTTACCGCGTTGCGGAAGTACGTCCTCAGGTCAGTGGCATTATCCTGAAACGTAATTTTATCGAAGGAAGCGACGTTAAAGCCGGTGTTTCACTTTACCAGATCGATCCCGCGACCTATCAGGCTTCGTGGGATAGCGCTAAAGGCGATCTGGCGAAAGCCGAAGCCAGCGCCCATATGGCACGCCTGACGGTGAATCGCTACCGGAAACTGCTGGGCACTCATTATGTGAGCCAACAGGACTACGATAACGCCGCCGCCGAAGCCAAACAGGCCGACGCAGCGGTCGTTGCCGCCAAAGCCGCCGTGGAAACTGCTCGCATTAACCTCGCCTACACCAAGGTAACCTCGCCGATCAGTGGACGTATCAGCAAATCCGCCGTCACCGAAGGTGCGCTGGTGCAAACCGGCCAGACAACTGCGATGGCGACCGTGACCCAGTTGGATCCCATCTATGTGGATGTCACCCAGTCCAGTAACGATTTTCTGCGTCTGAAACAGGAGCTGGCTAACGGCACCCTTAAGCAGGAAAACGGTAAGGCGAAAGTGACGCTGAGCACCGCCAACGGCGTTCAGTACAACCAGACCGGCACGCTGGAATTCTCGGACGTCACCGTCGATCAGACCACCGGCTCTATCACGCTGCGCGCCATCTTCCCGAACCCCGACCATACGCTACTGCCGGGTATGTATGTCCGTGCGACGCTGGAAGAAGGCACCAATCCTGACGCACTGCTGGTGCCCCAGCAGGGTATCGCCCGCACGCCGCGCGGCGACGCTACCGCGATGGTGGTTGGCAAGGACAATAAAGTCGAAATGCGCAAAGTCACTGCCAGTCAGGCCATTGGCGATAAATGGCTGGTCACTGACGGGCTGAAGAGCGGAGACAAAGTGATCGTCTCCGGACTGCAGAAGATTAAGCCCGGCGCCACGGTTAAGCCTGAAGAAGCCAAATCCGGCGATGCCAACGCGCAACAGCAGGGCGCAGCAGCTCAGTCCGAACAGAAACAGTCTTAACAAAAACAGGAGCCGTTAAGGCATGGCTAAGTTTTTTATCGATCGCCCCATCTTTGCGTGGGTTATCGCGATCATCATCATGCTGGCAGGGTTGCTTTCAATACTTAAGCTTCCCGTTGCGCAATACCCGACGATTGCGCCGCCGGCTGTCACCGTTACGGCCACCTACCCGGGGGCTGATGCGAAAACGGTGCAGGACACCGTGACTCAGGTTATCGAACAGAATATGAACGGTATCGATAACCTGATGTATATGTCCTCCACCAGTGATTCGTCCGGTACCGTTGAGATTACGCTGACCTTTGAGACCGGTACCGACGCGGATATCGCCCAGGTACAGGTGCAGAACAAACTGCAGCTGGCGATGCCGCTGCTGCCGCAGGAAGTGCAGCAGCAGGGTATCAACGTGAAAAAATCCTCCAGTAGCTTCCTGATGGTGCTTGGCTTTATCAACACCGACGGCAGCATGACGCAGGAAGATATCGCGGACTACGTCGGCTCTAATATCAAAGACCCGGTCAGCCGTACTTCAGGGGTGGGCGACGTTCAGCTGTTTGGTTCCCAGTACGCCATGCGTATCTGGCTGGATCCGGACAAACTGACTAACTACTCCCTGACCCCAGGCGACGTGGCCACGGCCATTAAAGCCCAGAACGCCCAGGTCGCCGCAGGTCAGCTAGGCGGCACGCCGCCGGCCAAAGGTCAGCAGCTTAACGCCTCCATCATCGCTCAGACCCGTCTGACCTCTACGGATGAATTTGGCAAAATCCTGCTGAAAGTGAATCAGGATGGTTCCCAGGTTCGTCTGCGTGACGTGGCGAAGATTGAACTGGGCGGCGAAAACTACGACGTTATCGCGCGCTTTAACGGACACCCGGCTTCCGGCCTTGGGATTAAACTGGCGACCGGCGCTAACGCGCTGGATACCGCCGCCGCAGTGCGTGCTCAGGTAGAAAAACTGAAGCCCTTCTTCCCGGATGGTCTGGAAGTGGTCTACCCGTACGACACCACGCCGTTCGTTAAGATCTCTATCTTCGAAGTGGTGAAAACCCTGGTGGAAGCCATTGTGCTGGTCTTCCTGGTGATGTACCTGTTCCTGCAGAACTTCCGTGCTACGCTGATTCCAACTATCGCAGTGCCGGTCGTACTCCTGGGGACATTCGCCGTCCTTGCCGCCTTCGGCTACTCGATAAACACGCTAACGATGTTCGCCATGGTTCTTGCGATAGGGCTGTTGGTGGATGACGCCATCGTGGTGGTCGAAAACGTCGAGCGTGTCATGGTGGAGGAAGGACTCCCTCCCAGGGAGGCCACCCGCAAATCGATGGGCCAGATCCAGGGGGCTCTGGTCGGTATTGCGATGGTACTGTCGGCGGTATTTATCCCGATGGCCTTCTTCGGCGGCGCAACCGGGGCTATCTATCGCCAGTTCTCCATCACTATCGTCTCAGCGATGGTGCTGTCGGTACTGGTGGCGATGATCCTGACGCCAGCGCTGTGTGCCACCCTGCTGAAACCGGTGAAAAAAGGCGATCACGGAGAAGGCAAAACAGGCTTCTTCGGCTGGTTCAACCGCATGTTCGATAAGAGCACGCACCACTACACCGACAGCGTAGGCAGCATCCTGCGTAGCACCGGCCGCTATCTGCTGCTGTACGTGCTGATTGTGGTGGGCATGGCCTGGCTGTTCCTGCGCCTGCCAAGCTCCTTCCTGCCGGAAGAGGATCAGGGGGTATTCCTGGTACAGGTTCAGTTGCCTGCTGGCGCCTCCCAGGAAAGAACCCAGAAGATCATGGATCGGGTGACCGACTACTTCCTGACTAAAGAGAAAGCGAACGTTAATTCCGTCTTTACGGTTAACGGCTTTGGCTTTGCGGGCCGTGGCCAGAACACCGGTCTGGCCTTCGTCAGTCTGAAAGACTGGGATGAACGTCAGGGCGCGGAAAACAAGGTTACCGCCATTACCGGCCGGGCCATGGGAGCCTTCTCGCAGATTAAAGACGCGATGGTGTTCGCCTTTAACCTGCCGGCGATCGTGGAACTGGGTACCGCAACCGGCTTCGACTTCGAGTTGATAGACCAGGGCGGACTGGGACACGACGCGCTCATGCAGGCCCGTAACCAGCTATTAGGTATGGTGGCCCAGCATCCGGATGTTCTGACCTCTGTGCGTCCTAACGGTCTGGAAGATACGCCGCAGTACAAGATTGAAATCGATCAGGAGAAAGCCGAATCTCTGGGCGTCTCCATCAGCGATATCAATACCACCCTGGGCGCCGGCTGGGGAAGTAGCTACGTCAACGACTTCATCGACCGAGGTCGTGTGAAGAAGGTTTACATCATGGGCGAAGCCTCTTCCCGTATGCTGCCCAGCGATATCAGTAAGTGGTATGTCCGCGGTTCCAACGGTCAGATGGTGCCGTTCAACGCCTTCGCGACCGGCCACTGGCAGTATGGCTCGCCGCGTCTGGAACGTTACAACGGTCTGCCTTCCATGGAGATCCTGGGTGAAGCAGTTCAGGGTAAGAGTACCGGTGAAGCCATGACGCTGATGGAACAGCTGGCCAGCAAACTGCCGACCGGCGTGGGCTATGACTGGACCGGTCTCTCCTATCAGGAGCGACTCTCCGGCAACCAGGCGCCGGCGCTGTATGCCATCTCGCTGATTGTGGTGTTCCTGTGTCTGGCGGCACTGTACGAGAGCTGGTCGATTCCGTTCTCGGTTATGCTGGTCGTTCCGCTGGGGGTTGTCGGCGCGCTGCTGGCCGCCACCATGCGCGGCCTGACCAACGACGTGTACTTCCAGGTAGGTCTGTTGACTACCATCGGCCTGTCGGCGAAGAACGCGATACTTATCGTAGAATTCGCCAAGGATCTGATGGAAAAAGAGGGCAAAGGACTTATCGAGGCCACGCTGGAGGCGGTACGTATGCGTCTGCGCCCCATTCTGATGACCTCACTGGCCTTTATCCTCGGGGTACTGCCGCTGGCTATCAGCACAGGCGCAGGTTCAGGTTCCCAGAACGCGGTAGGTACCGGCGTAATGGGCGGTATGATTACCGCGACCGTACTGGCTATCTTCTTCGTTCCGGTATTCTTCGTGGTGGTACGCCGCCGCTTCGGTAAGAAGGTTGAAGAAACCGGGCAGCAGAAGAATTCCGAAAACGACGTATAACCCTGACAAGGGTAGTGAAAAAAGGCCGCGCAAGCGGCCTTTTTTATGCCTGCCGCCAGCAACCTCTCTGGTAGATCAAATTTTATTTCGCCGCTTCAATCATCCACATCCGTTATTGTTAAATTAAATTAATTTTACAGATTAATCATAGTTACCTTATTGTCATTTTCTAACCACACGTCGTTTTTGCAAAATTTGCCCTCAATCAACAAACAGGCCAACATACTGAAAACATTGATAAATCGCCAATTATGAAAACAGCTATTCACAGACTGGAAGGTTAGAGGTAAAATCATTAATAAGCTGCTTCGCTGTCTGATTGTAATTTTTCGTAATATCGTAGGGAAAATTCTCAAATACTGATTTATAATTTATCAGTAGTTGAAAATGTGCGTTAAATCTCCACATTATGACGGTGCTCTTTACCGGATCCTTTATCAGATTTATACGATAAAAGGGGATAGCATATGGACGAATACTCACCGAAGCGGCATGATATAGCGCAGCTAAAATATCTCTGCGAAAATCTGTATCATGACTGCCTGACAAGGCTCGACGATGGCACTCCCGGCTGGGTTAATGATCCAACCTCCACCGTCAACCTGCAGTTGAATGATTTGATTGAGCACATAGCAACCTTCGCACTTAATTACAAGATTAAGTATGAAGATGAGAGTAAGTTGACCCAACAAATAGACGAATACCTGGACGATACCTTCATGTTGTTTAGCAACTACGGCATTAATGCACAGGATTTGCAGCAATGGTACAAATCCAGCAATCGCTTGTTCCGGTGTTTCGTCAATGAAAGCAAAGCCCATCCGGTAAGCCTTTCATTTTAATAATTTTAGAAGCACTTGAGGTGATTTCATGACAACTAAGCCCTTAACTAAGACAGACTATCTGATGCGTCTGCGCCGCTGTCAGACCATCGATACGCTTGAGCGCGTTATTGAAAAAAATAAATATGAATTATCAGACCATGAACTGGCGGTATTTTATTCAGCCGCAGACCACCGTCTGGCGGAACTTACCATGAACAAACTCTACGATAAAATCCCGACGTCTGTGTGGAAATTTGTCCGATAACGCAACGACTCCTCAGCCTTAACTAATAAGTGAAAGCCTAAGCACCAGCGCCGTTTGGTTGCCGGTTGATGCTTTACTGTGCGTATTTTCAGGAGAAAAAAAGCCCCGGGTAAGAATCTAAAATAAGAGTTATACCTGATAACAATAAGGCTTAAGACTAAATTAAGAATTATCATCGTTATTCCCGATGTTGGCACAGGATGGATCCGCCGGAAGGTAAGATAACATGAACGACTGTTATTACTTTTCGCTGCGCAACTGTTACTTTTTATCAACGGCAGGGCCTTCTACCATAAGCGCATCGCCCTTGCGCGCGTCGCGTATTATCAAAAGGTCCTCTATGAGTGAAATACAGCGCCTGCTGACCGCCACCATTGAACAGATCAATCATCGGGAGAAGCGTGACAACCGTCCGCGGCTCAGTATCAGTTTTATCCGTAATCACCCCTGGCTGTTTATCACTATGTACCTCGGCTGGTTCGCCACGCTGACGGTCATGCTGCTGTCCCCTACCCTGGCCGATTCTGTCTGGTTGCTGGTCGTCCTGTTCGTTTTGCTGAACGGTTTTTTCTTCTTTGATGTGAATCCCCGCTATCACTACAGCGATATCGACGTTCTGGATCTGCGTGTCTGCTATAACGGCGAGTGGTACAACACCCGTTCGGCCCCGACTTCGTTAATCGATAGCATCCTGAACTCCCCCCGGGTCACTGCACAACAAAAAGCGCTATTGCGCAAAATGGTTGCCTCGAAGGGAGAAATCTCTTTTTATGATATCTGGTCGCTGGAACACGCCAGCGCAGTCCAAAAAGTCGTGGCCGCACCTGCGTAACACCGTGCGGCATGCCCCGCCAGGAGAACGCCATGCCGCTAAATATCTGGGGCCAGCCGGTGGGCGACAGCCTGCCCGACTGGCAACCCCGCCCTACCCCCCGGCGCCGAACGCTGAAAGGAACCTGGTGCCAACTGACTCCGCTACAGCTGGAACATGCACCCGCGCTCTATAGCGCCTTCTCGCAGGCCAAAGATGACCGTCACTGGACCTGGCTTCCTCTGGAGCCTCCACGCGATGTCGGGGCGTTTGCCCGTCAGCTGGCGGAAGCCGCATCGTCCAGCGATCCGCTCCACTTCACCGTGATCGATAACGCCAGCCAAAGCCCGGTCGGTATGCTGGCACTAATGCGTATTGTGCCGCAGCATGGCGTGATGGAAGTCGGCCACGTACACTTCTCTGCGCTCATGCAGCGCAGCCCGCTATCAACCGAAGCCCACTGGCTGCTGATGCGTTATGCCTTCGACAAACTGGGCTATCGCCGCTATGAATGGAAGTGCGATAGCCTGAATGCCCCTTCACGCCGCGCGGCGCAGCGCCTGGGGTTTCAGTTCGAAGGCATTTTCCGTCAGGCGCTGGTCTATAAAGGACGCAACAGAGACACCGCATGGTATTCCATTATCGATAGCGAATGGCCGTGCCTTAACGCCGCATTGCAGCGCTGGCTGTCGCCCGCCAATTTCGACCAACGGGGTATACAACGCCAGCCTCTGGCCGAACTGCGCCGGTCTTGAGCCACAAAGCACAAGGGCCGCTTTTCTTCTACGCTTCCTCTATCAGGGTTTTCTAACCAGGAGAGGCGGATGATGAACAAAACAACCTGGCCTGTCAGCGACGTGCGACGCTGGCTGGAGCCTGGCCCGGTATTACTGGTCAGCTCCCGCTGGCAAGGGAAAAATAACATTATGACCCTGGGCTGGCATACCATCATGGCGTTTACGCCTTCTCTGGTGGGCTGCATGATTTCCGCCGGCAATCACAGCTTCGATATGGTGCTGCATAGCGAGGAATGCGTGCTGAATCTGCCCACTGAAACGCTGGACGATACCATTGCGCAAATCGGTAATTGCAGCGGCGCGCAGGTGGATAAATTCGACCGTTTTGGATTAACCCCGGAGCCGGGCGTTAAGGTGAGGGCGCCAGCCATTGCCGAATGCTACGCCAGCTTCGAATGCCGGCTCTACGACGACAGTCTGGTAAGCGACTATAACTTTTTTATATTCGAGGTGCTCGAAGCCCGGGTGTGTCGGGAGCCTTCGTGGCCCGCCACCCTGCACTACGCAGGCGGCGGACAGTTTCGCGGCGACGGCCCGCTGCGCGATCTGAGCCGCTGGTTTACCAAAGTTTCCTGACTAGCTACGTTCGCGCTTCAGGCCGCTTAGCGCGATCCAGACGGCGACTGACAACACCAGCAAAATCACACAGGCGGAAAGCAGCACCACGCTGTGAGAATGGGTAAAGGCCCGAGAGGCGGCCTCCATCACCGCCAGACCGCGCCCTGGCGCCAGCCCCGCAGCCACCTGTACCGCTTCGCCGATGGACGATGCGGCACGGATCTGTTCGTCCCTGCTCAACCCCGACGGCAGCGCGATGACGGCGTTGTAGCTGCGGGCCAGTACCAGCCCAAACAGCGCAATGCCCAGACCAGCGCCCAGTTCGTAGGCCATAGTTTCAATCGCCCCTGCCGCAGCCGCTTTCTCTTTCGGCGTGGCCGACATAATAGCCGAAGTGGCGGAAAGCAGCGCGATGGTCGCACTGACGCCCAGCAGCGCCATCCAGCTCCACACCAGCCATTGCTGATGGTGAAAATCGGCATTGGCCAACCCCAGGAAACTTATCCCGCTCAGCGCCATACCGACGGTAGCGACCCTGCGTAGCCCCAACCGGGAAACCAGCATTCCCGCCAGCGGGCCGCTGCAACTGCTGGCCAACATCACCGGTAGCATAAACAGCGCGGCCTGGAGCGGCGTACGGCCATGCACAAACTGCAGTTCCTGGGCCATTAACAGCTCAAAGCCCACCAGCGCCACCATGGAGGTCACCGCCATCACCACGCCGGTCAGAATCACCCGGTGACGAAACAGCGCGATATCGATCATCGGCGATGGCGAATTTCGCTGGATGCGAACAAACCAGGCCAGCAGCAACAGCGCCGGAATAAGGATGCCCAGCGTTTGCAGCGCGGCGATATCGGGCTTCATTGCGCTTTTCACCGACCAGACCACGCCCAGAATCGCCACCACCAGCATGACAGCCTGTGGCAGGTTCAGTTTCTGTTGGGAACGGAAGGCCTGATGCGGTACCCAACGCCAGGTCAACAGCAGCACCAGAGCCACAATGGGAATATTGATTAAAAAGACCGCGCCCCAGGAGAAATGCGTCAGCACCATGCCGCCGACCAGCGGCCCAAACGCGGCGCCGCCGGAGCCGACCGCCGCCCAGATACCCAGCGCGACGTTACGCTGTCCGGTATCGTTAAAGGTGGTGCGAATGCCCGCCAGGGTGGCCGGCAGAATCATCGCCGCGCCCACCGCCAGCAGCGCCCGGGCGGCAATCAGCAGTCGGGCATCCGGCGCATAAGCCGCCGCCAGCGAGCCCAGCCCAAACAGCATGCTGCCTGCCAGCATCAGGCGTCGGAAACCAATGCGATCCCCCAGCGCTCCCATCGGCAGCACCATCCCCGCCATCACCAGCGAATAGATATCGATAATCCATAGCAGCTCGCTGCCCGTTGCCTGTAGCGCCACGCTGAGCGACGGCGCCGCCACGTGCAACACGGTGGCATCGATAGCCACCGGCACGTAGGCCAGAATAATAATGCCCAGTACTCCCCACTGACGTTGCATAACTTACTCTCTTTAAACAACTTTAAAAAGCTGGACAACTGTCCATTTTCGATCCTCACTGAAAATTGAACGAGTGTCCAGTTTTTTTGTTAAACTGCGGCGCAGCCCAGTCATTAAGAGAAAAACGATGTCCTACCTGAAACGCGAAGCGCGACGCGAAACCATCCTGAAGGCGGCGATGAGCCTGGCTCTGAGCGAAGGCTTTGGGGCAATGACGGTAAGACGTATCGCCAGTGAAGCGGGTATCGCCGCCGGCCAGGTGCACCATCACTTCACCTCAGCTTCAGCGCTTAAGGCCGAAGCCTTCCTGACGCTGGTGCGTAACTCCCTGAGTGACGCCGCCACCGACGGCACCTGGAACGAGCGGCTCTGGGCTATGCTGGGCGCCGACACCGCTCTCAACGACCCCTATCTGCGCCTGTGGCGCGAAGCACAGGTTCTGGCGGAACAGGATCTCCCCCTCCGCCAGGCACTTGCCGCCGCTACCGCCCTGTGGCACGAAGAGACAACAAAAATTCTGCATCACGGTGCGCTACAGGGGCATTTCCGGCTGAAAGATCGACCGGAGGCCATCGCCTGGCGGCTTATCGCCCTGTTGTGCGGCATGGACGGCCTTATCGCGCTCGACCTACCGGAAATGACCGCCCAAAGCCTGGTAGAACATATGCGGCGCGTGATTGATAGCGAAACGGGAGGATAACGCGGCTTTCCGTTAGCCTGGAATAAGGCCGCTTTCCTTCCGATAATATTCGTTATTTATTTGTGAAAAAATAGAGATAATTTTTTAAATTAACGGGCCTCTTTCCGTTATTCTATTTTCCGGTAGCTATTTGCCTAAAATTTATGGTTTAATTTATTCACTTTTCGCTATGGACATGGCAATAATGCGACAGCGTATTCAGTCACTCTTTCAACCGCTAATTCGACGCCGGTTTCGCATCCGGGCGGGATTCGTGGTTGCCTGCTGGCTGCTGCTGAATATGCAACTGGCGCTGGCCGCCCATCACACGCCGCAGCCGGACATCACCGCCCCGCAGAACGCCTCGCACGCGCAAATGCCCGGTATGCAGCACGCCGTAGCCCAGAAGATGCTGTGTGAAAAGCACTGCAACCCGGACAGCGCGCAAACCGGCTCGCCTTCGTTGCAGCTTACGGCCCTGCCCGTCGACGCTACCCTGCTGCCTGTCGCCAGCGAGCAAACGCCCTGTATCGAACAGGCGCAGTGGTATCAACCGCCCGTTACCGGCCCTCCCGCTGAAATACGCTTTTGCCGTTTCCGGGAATAGAAATCCGTCAGAAATAAATAACGACCTTTGTGGTTCACGATTATTGTTTTTAACTCCTGAATATTTCGGGCGGTTTCCGCGCGCCCTTCGAAATATAACGGGAAGACGGAGATTTCTATCATGCGTATTTTTTATTTTATTCTGACTACCGCCCTGCTTAGCCTTTCCGCCAGTGTATTTAGCGCCATGGGTAACAACGCAATGGCGGGAATGCATCACTCCAGCCAGAGCGAGCACACCTGGAGCACCAGCGGGACTATCAAATCCTGGTCCCCGACATCGGTCTCTATCGCTCACCGCCCCATTCCCCAGCTTAACTGGCCCGCTATGACCATGAGCTTCGAACTCGATGGCTACCAGGGCAAACCGCTCGCCCCGGGGCAGCAGATTAGATTCACCTTCCGCCAGACGGAATCCGGCTACGCCCTGGTCTCTGCCAGCGCACAGTAATCGCCGGAGGCGAACATGAACCTCAATCTGAAAAGGGCGGCCTGTGGGCTGCCCCTGATGCTGTCCCTGTTTTCCGCCACCGCTGGCGCCACCAGCCTGGCACAGGCGCTCAGCGCCGCGGAAAACTATTCGGCGGAGCTTTCCGCTAACGGCCATCAGGTTAACGCACTAAATAACATGGCGGATTCCGCCATGCAGTTGCCGGATCCCAAACTGAAATTCGGTATCGAAAATGTCCCGGTGGAAGGGGGAAACGGTCGCCGTTTGACTCGTGACGGCATGACCATGCAGCGGATCGGCGTAATGCAACAGTACGTCAGCAGCACCAAGCGCGAACGGCGGTCGGACGCCATCCGCGCCGAAGCCAGCAAAACTGCCGCCAATACCGGAGTGATCCGCGCCAGACTCCAGCGCGACACCGCTCAGGCGTGGCTCAATCTGGCGACATCGGAAAAAACGCTGAAGGCTATTGAAGCGCTGATTGCCGAAACCCGTCGCCAGGGCGGCGCCCAGATCGCCGGCGTGGCCAGCGGAGCGGCCAACGCCAGTAGCGTGCTGGATCTGCGACTGGCCCTGAACGCCATGGAAAACGAGGCGGACAACGCCCGCCGCGACCTACAGATCGCGCAGGCCAGACTGATGCAGCTTACGGGGCAAAACATTACCGCCGTATCCGGCCCGCTGCCGCGCATCGGGCGCCTGCCTGCCGACGAAGCCACGCTTATCGCCGCCATAAAACAGCACCCGGAGATCGTTCAGGCCAGTCGCGAAGCCGAAACCGCCCGGGCTAAATCCCGCCAGTCAGAGGTGGCCGCTATCCCCGACGTGGGCATAGAGGTTTACTACGCCAAACGCGCCGATGGCATGGACGATATGGCCGGTGTGATGTTCACCGTCGATCTGCCCCTGTTCCAGGGCAAACGCCAGGATAAAGACCACGCGGCGGATGTTTCCCGCACTTACCAGGCCACCGACCAGTTAACGCTGCTAATGCGCGAACATCAGGCGCTGCTTAATCAGCTGATCTCTCAGTACAACGCGGCAAAAGCCATTTATGACCGCCAGGTCAACGACGTTCTGCCGCTGCTGCGTTCAAAGGCCCGTCTGATGAAAGCCCAGTATCAGTCGGGCAGTTCGGGGCTGTCAGAACTCCTTGCCGCCCGCCGCGAGCTATTAAGCGGCGAAATCGCCCGCAACAATGCCGAAAAAGCGCTTGCCGACGCCTGGGCAGCCATCCGTTACCTGACACCTCAGGAGTCCCGGTCATGACACTGAAAACCTCTTTATCGCTGGCCGCTATCGCCATTGCGCTGGCGATTGGCGGCTACTGGCTGGGAAGCACCACTCACCACTCCCCCGCTTCCGTTGATGCAGGACACCAAAGTCCGCAACAGGAACGCAAAGTGCTCTACTGGTACGATCCCATGGTTCCCGGTACCCGTTTCGACAAGCCGGGGAAATCCCCCTTTATGGACATGGATCTGGTTGCGCGCTATGCCGACGAAGCCCGGGACGATAGCGGCGTACAGATCACTCCACGCCAGCAGCAGAATCTGGGCGTACGAACAGCGCCGGTGACCCTGCGCACGCCTGAAAACCGGCTTGCCGCTTTTGGCACTGTCGCCACCGATGAACGCAGTATCGATATCGTCCCGGCCCCCGCCGCCGGACGGGTAGAAAAGCTGTGGGTCAGCGCCTCCCAGCAATTTGTGAAGCATAATGAGCCACTGGCACAGCTGTGGATCCCCCAGTGGACCGCCGCCCAGCGGGAGTATCTGGCGGTGCGCCAGATGGGCGACGGCGCGCTCACCCGCGCCGCCCGCGCTCGCCTGCGGTTGCAGTTTATGCCGGAAGCAATTATTCGCGCCGTTGAGCGCAGCGGCGCCCCTCAAGCGCGCATCACGCTGCGCGCCCCACGCGACGGCTATATCAGCAAACTGGAAGTCCGCACCGGAAGCCAGGTCGCAGCGAATCAGGGACTGTTTGAACTGGCGGCGCTGGATCCTGTCTGGATGGTGATCGACTACCCGGAAAGTCAGGCCAGCCAGATTCATCAGGGAGCGAAAGTTGAAGCCACCTCCGACGCCTGGCCCGGTGAAAGCTTCCACGGTACCGTTACCGAACTGCTGGCGGATCTGGAACCCGCCACCCGTACTCTGAAGGCCCGCGTAATGCTGGATAATCCGCGCCAGCAGCTCAAACCGGGCATGGTGCTTAACGTCCGGCTGGATGCCGCCACCCACAGCGCGCCGGTGCTGACGATTCCCGAAGAGGCGCTCATCGCCACCAGCGATGGCGGACGAGTGCTGATTCAGGAAAAGGACGGCCTGTTTCGTCCGGTGGCGGTCACTATCGGGCGTAGCAGCGACGGTATGCTTGAAGTCCGCAGCGGTCTGGAAGAGGGTCAGCAGGTGGTCACCTCCGGCCAGTTCCTGATTGATTCCGAAGCCAGCCTGCGTAGCGCTCTGCCCCAGATGAGCGATGTGCAAAAGGCCCCGCAGCAGACGCCACAGCGCTGGAGCACCCATGGCGTTATCAGAGCACTGAATCCGGAGGCGATCACCATCGCTCACGACCCGATACCAGCGCTGAAGTGGTCGGCGATGACCATGGATTTCACCATTACGCCGGAGCAAAAAGCCGGGCTTAAACCCGGCGAGCGAGTGATGTTCAGCTTTACGATGGACGATAACGGGGTACATATCGCCTCGATCGTGCCTGTGAACGACATGGCCGGACATGGCCATAAGGAGCAGCCATGATCGCCGCGATTATTCGCGCCTCGCTGCGCAACCAGCTGCTGGTGCTGCTTGCCACGCTCATCATGGCAGCCTGGGGAGTCTGGTCGATACAGCAGGCGCCTCTGGACGCACTGCCGGATCTCTCCGATACCCAGGTGATCATTCGGGTGAACTATCCGGGAAAAGCGCCGCAGATCGTGGAAGATCAGGTAACTTATCCGCTCACTACCACCATGCTTTCGGTTCCCGGCGCCAGAACGGTACGCGGTTTTTCCATGTTTGGCGACGCCTGGGTCTATATTCTGTTCGATGAAGGCACCGATCTTTACTGGACGCGCTCCCGGGTGCTGGAATACCTGAGCCAGGTACAGAGCAGCCTGCCCCCGGAGGCAAAAGCCTCGCTGGGGCCGGACGCCACCGGAGTAGGCTGGGTTTATGAGTATGCGCTGGTCGACCGCAGCGGCAATCACAGCCTGGGGGATCTGCGGGCTATCCAGGACTGGATACTGAAATACGAACTGAAAACCGTGCCGAACGTGTCGGAGGTCGCAAGCGTCGGCGGCATGGTGAAGCAGTACCAGGTGGTGCTCAACCCGGATCGCATGCGGGCCCTTAACATCAGCCACGCCCAGGCGATCGATGCCATCAAGAGCGCCAACCAGGAAGGGGGCGGATCGGTACTGGAAATGGGCGAAGCGGAATATATGGTGCGCACCTCCGGCTATCTGCAAAACCTGGCGGCGTTTCGCAATGTGGTTATCGCCAACCGCGGCGGCGTGCCGGTTCTGCTCGGCGATATCGCCACCCTCAGACGCGGCCCGGAGATTCGCCGCGGCGTAGCGGAGCTTAACGGCGAAGGCGAAGTGGCGGGCGGCATTACCATTATGCGCTCCGGTAAAAACGCCATGACCACCATAAACGCCGTGAAGGCCCGGCTGGAAGAGGTGAAAAAAAGCCTGCCCCGGGGGGTGGAGATCGTGCCGGTCTATGACCGCTCGCCGCTGATTAAAAACTCGGTTAACACCCTGACCCAAAAGCTGATCGAAGAGTTCATTGTGGTGGCGGTGGTCTGCACCCTGTTCCTGTTCCACTTCCGCAGCGCCCTGGTGGCGATAATCACGCTGCCGCTGGGGATCCTTGGCGCCTTTATCGTCATGCATTATCAGGGCATCAGCGCCAATATGATGTCGCTGGGGGGAATCGCCATCGCCATCGGCGCCATGGTGGATGCCGCCATCGTAATGATAGAGAACATGCACAAGGTGCTGGAGCAGTGGCGCCGCGACCATCCCCAACAGACGCCGCAATCGGCCGACTACTGGCGAATAACCCGGCAGGCCTCTTCAGAAGTGGGCCCCGCCCTGTTTTGCAGCCTGCTTATCATCACCCTCTCGTTTATTCCGGTCTTCACGCTGGAGGCCCAGGAAGGGAAGATGTTCTCGCCGCTGGCCTTTACCAAAACCTGGTCGATGGCGGTAGCGGCCGGACTGGGTATTACCCTGGTGCCAATCCTGATGGGCTTTTTCATTCGCGGAAAGATTCCGGATGAGAATAAAAACCCGCTGAACCGCATCCTGATCCGCCTGTATGAACCCATGCTGGAGAAGGTGCTGCGCTGGCCGAAAGCGACCCTGGGGATAGCGGCGGCGCTGCTTGTCGCCACGCTCTGGCCGCTTTCCCAGTTGGGTAGCGAATTCCTGCCGCAGATAGACGAAGGGGATCTGCTGTACATGCCCTCCACCCTGCCCGGTATCTCCAGCCGGGAGGCGGCGCGCCTGCTGCAGCTGACCGACCGTTTGATCAAAACGGTACCGGAGGTGGATACCGTTTTTGGTAAGGCAGGACGGGCCGATACCGCGACCGATCCGGCGCCGCTGACCATGCTGGAAACCACGATCCGCTTTAAGCCAAAGGATCAATGGCGTCCGGGCATGACCATGGAAAAACTGATCGAGGATCTGGACAGTCGGGTACGGGTGCCGGGCATCGCCAACGTCTGGGTGCCGCCGATCCGTAACCGGCTGGATATGCTGGCCACCGGCATTAAAAGTCCGGTGGGAATCAAGGTAAACGGTAATGACATCACGCAGATCGAAAAGACCGCTGAACGGATCGAGCAGGTGGTGCGCACCGTTCCGGGCGTTACCTCCGCTCTGGCCGAGCGTCTGGACGGCGGGCGTTATATCAACATCGACATCGACCGGCGCAAGGCGGCGCGCTACGGCGTGTCGGTGAAGGAGCTACAGTCGCTGGTTGCGAGCCTGGTGGGCGGCGATAATATCGGCACCACCATTGAAGGGCGCGAACGTTATCCCATTAGCGTGCGCTATCCGCGCGAAATGCGCGATTCGCTGCAAAAGCTGCGCGAGATGCCCGTTGTCACCGCCGGCGGAGAGCAGATATCCCTGGCCGAACTGGCGGATATCAGCGTCGCCAGCGGCCCGCCAATGCTGAAAAGCGAGAATGCCCGTCTGACCAACTGGATCTACGTAGATATCCGCGATCGCGATCTGGCTTCAGCGGTACGGGATATGCAGCAGGCCGTCGACCGCCAGGTCAAACTGCCGCAAGGCGTATCCCTGAGCTGGTCGGGACAGTATGAGTATCTGGAGCGGGCTGCGGCAAAGCTGACGCTGGTGCTGCCCTTCACCCTGGCGATTATCTTTATTCTGCTCTACCTCACCTTTAAGCGGGTGCGCGACGCCCTGCTGATTATGGGCACCCTGCCCTTTGCGCTGATTGGCGGCGTCTGGCTGCTGTGGCTGCTGGACTACAACCTGTCGGTGGCGGCGGCGGTGGGCTTTATCGCCCTGGCCGGCGTAGCGGCGGAATTTGGCGTGATTATGGTGCTCTACCTGAATCACGCCCTGGATAAGCACGGCGGTGAAACGCCCCGTTCGCTGAATGCGGCAATCCACGAAGGCGCGGTACTGCGGGTACGCCCGAAGGCGATGACCGTCGCCACCATTATGGCGGGCCTGCTGCCGATTATGTGGGGTGATGGCACCGGTTCTGAGGTAATGCAACGCATCGCCGCACCGATGATTGGCGGGATGATCAGCGCCCCGCTGCTCTCGATGCTGGTGATTCCGGCGTTCTATCTGCTGACCCACCGTAAAAAATGATCCCCACTGATTCCCCGCCCCGGCGGGGAATATCGCCTTTCTTAAGCCAGGCTAAAGTCGTTATTAACTAAACGGTTTTTCTAATGCTGGCTATCCTTTGACTATCCCATGACTGTTCTTACACCGTCATCGTTTTTATTCGCAACCTGTCGTGAAAACGGATTTATCGCGATGATAACCACACGAGGTTTTTCCAATGAAACTGAAGCCTGTTATCAGGAGTCTGGCGCTCGCCGGTCTGCTGACCACCATTACCGTTCCCGTTTTCGCTCAGGCCGGGCCCCAGGAGGCGACCGAAGCCACAAAGCAGGCCAACAACGCGCTTTACAACAAACTACCGTTTTCTGATAACACCGACTTTACCAACGCCCATAAAGGGTTTATCGCCGCTATTCCCCAGGAAGTGATTAAAGGCGAAAAAGGCAATGTGGTCTGGGATCCGCAAAAATACGCCTTTATTAAAGAAAACGAAAAAGCGCCGGATAGCGTCAACCCCAGCCTGTGGCGCCAGTCGCAGCTGATTAATATCAGCGGCCTGTTTGAAGTGACCGACGGCGTTTATCAGATTCGTAACCTCGACCTGTCGAATATGACCATTATCGAGGGGGAAAAAGGCATCACCGTGGTCGATCCACTGGTTTCCGCGGAAACCGCAAAGGTCGGTATGGATCTCTACTATAAAAACCGCGGTAAAAAACCGGTGGTGGCGGTGATTTACACCCACAGCCACGTGGATCACTACGGCGGGGTGCGCGGCGTGATCGATGAAGCCGATGTGAAATCCGGCAAGGTGAAAGTCTATGCCCCGGCAGGCTTTATGGAAGAAGCGGTCTCTGAAAACATGATGGCCGGTAACGTGATGAGCCGCCGCGCCAGCTACATGTATGGCAACCTGCTTAAGCCAGACGCCAAAGGCCAGGTCGGCGCCGGTCTGGGCACCACCACCTCTGCCGGTACCGTAACCCTGATAGCGCCGACTAATTACATCACCAGAACCGGTCAGGAAGAGAAGATAGACGGCCTGACCTACGACTTTATGATGGCGCCCGGCTCGGAAGCACCGTCTGAAATGCTGTGGTACATCAAAGAGAAGAAAATGATCGAAGCCGCAGAAGATGTAACCCATACCCTGCATAACACCTATTCGCTGCGCGGCGCCAAAATCCGCGATCCGCTGGCGTGGTCGAAATACATTAACGACGCCATCGATCGCTGGGGCGGCGAAGCTGAAATCATTATGGCCCAACACCACTGGCCGACCTGGGGCAACGATAACGTCGTTAAACTGATGAAAAACCAGCGAGACATGTACCGTTATATCAACGACCAGACGCTGCGTATGGCCAACAAAGGTCTGACCCGCGACGAAATCGCCAGTAACTTCAAACTGCCGCCGACGCTGGAGAAAGCCTGGTCCAGCCGCGGATACTATGGTTCCGTAAGCCACGACGTTAAAGCGACCTACGTGCTCTATCTGGGCTGGTTCGACGGCAACCCGGCCACCCTGGACGAACTGCCACCGGAACAGGCTGCGAAAAAGTTCGTTGAGTATATGGGCGGCGCTGACAATATCCTCACCAAAGCGAAACAGGATTACGCTCAGGGCAACTACCGCTGGGTGGCGCAGGTGGTCAGCAAGGTGGTCTTTGCCGACCCGTCAAACCAGGCGGCGCGTAATCTGGAAGCGGATGCGCTGGAACAGTTAGGCTATCAGGCAGAATCTGGCCCGTGGCGTAATTTCTACCTGACCGGCGCTCAGGAGCTGCGCAACGGGGTACAGAAACTGCCGACCCCGAATACCGCCAGCCCGGATACCGTACGCGCCATGACGCCGGAGATGTTCTTCGACTATCTGGCGGTACATCTTAACGGGCAGAAAGCGGCTGGCGCAAAATCGGTACTGAACATCGACCTGGGTAACGATGGCGGTAAATATAAGCTGGAGCTGGAAAATGGCGTGCTGAACCATACCGCCAACGCCCAGGATAAGAATGCGGATGCCACCATTACGCTTTCCCGTGACACCCTGAACAAGATTATCCTTAAGCAAGAAACCATTAAGCAGGCCCGCGATAACGGCGATATGAAGATTGACGGCGATGCGGCGAAGCTGGATGAGCTGCTGAGTTATATGGACAAATTTGAATTCTGGTTCAATATCGTTACGCCATAATGGCGTTTATTCCGGGTGACTGAACCCCATTTTTAGAAATAGCCGGAGCTCAATACTCCGGCTTTTTTAGCTTCAGCCACTGGCGGCCCGACCAGTTGATAGTTCAGATAATCCTCATGCGCACGATTGAAATAGTTAATTATATTTAATGTATTTTGTTGGTAAACTTTCAATCAGGTGGAGCGGGATGGCTAAAAAAAACGTGTCAATAAAGGCAATAAATGACGGCATACTAAATAAAAGAACAATAAAAATATGCAACATTATCAACAGATTACCATCAAGTATAACCATCGAACCAGCAAGGGAATTCGTCGACTTTCTCAAAGGCATGGAAGTGCTCTACAACGAATATGTCAGCAACGGAATCATTAGCCAGAAAAACAAATCATTCTTATATAATGAGGGACTATTAAACCCGGAGAGCAAACTATTCCTGGCCAGATATCAGAAAGAGGTCGTCGGTACCATTAGCATCATTAAGCATCACACCCTACCCTGCATGAAACTATTTAACGATGAAATCAACTCTCCGGCGTTTCACGGACGTTCCTGTGTAGAAGTTGGCACGCTATCGGTAAAAAAATCGGCTATCTCGGACGGTATCGTTTTCAAACTCTATATGAAGGTGCTGATCTACGCCATTTTCATTGAGAAGGTCGACGACGTTTTTATTCAGGTTAAGGAAAAAACCGCCGACTTTTACGTGAATAATTTTCTGTTCGAAAGGGCCAGCGAAGCCAAAACGCATCCGGACTACCAGGACATACAGACCACGCTACTACGGGCGGATGTGAAGAAGGTCAGACGTAAAATCTACGAACAGAAATCTTACGGCCCGCTGGGATGGATCCGCGTACTGTGCGAGCTGGGTCTGCTTTGCGAATATAAATCCGTCAACGATGTACGCTTTATGAAGGACAGATACGTCATCTGCGATAAGGATGCGCGGGTTTACAGCTACCTGTGTGGTATGGAGAGCAGTGCCCCTGTGGCGATGCGAAACTGATGGAATAGCGTGCTCTTTTGCGAATACGGGGAACACTCCCGGGCGCACTGTTATTTATCTTCATTCACCGGTTTATCCCCGCTGACGCGGGGAACACGTCTCCGGCCACGGTCACGCGCTGTGAAACGCCGGTTTATCCCCGCTGACGCGGGGAACACCTGCTGCTCAATTGCCGCTCTTGCAGCCTCTGCGGTTTATCCCCGCTGACGCGGGGAACACTCATCTACCGCCCGGACACAATAATCGGGTTGCGGTTTATCCCCGCTGACGCGGGGAACACGTCCAGCAATGCAATATTCAGAAATAACCATGCCGGTTTATCCCCGCTGACGCGGGGAACACGGCCAGCATATGAGACAGGCTGTTAAACATGCCGGTTTATCCCCGCTGACGCGGGGAACACGACATCTTCTGGCGGGTAAATCAGCGGCTCGCCGGTTTATCCCCGCTGACGCGGGGAACACACTAATTATAAGCATTGATGGGGTTTTATGTTCGGTTTATCCCCGCTGACGCGGGGAACACAGCCACAGAGCGGTGAAAATGTCTTTCCAGTCCGGTTTATCCCCGCTGACGCGGGGAACACACCCCGTATCCGTCAGCTGGCCTCCCAGTATGCGGTTTATCCCCGCTGACGCGGGGAACACATAAACCAACCTGTTTACCGCTATCTGAAACTCGGTTTATCCCCGCTGACGCGGGGAACACATTCCCTCCAGGCTGACAGCCTCTTTCGTTTCCGGTTTATCCCCGCTGACGCGGGGAACACCTTCTCCTCCATATCGATGTACGCCTTACGCGCGGTTTATCCCCGCTGACGCGGGGAACACCCGTTGTTATCTGTCTCTACGTTACGCGAAAACGGTTTATCCCCGCTGACGCGGGGAACACCTGGTATCCAGCACGATGCTGACCGTGATGCCCGGTTTATCCCCGCTGACGCGGGGAACACCCTAAGCTTATCTATATGTTTTTAAAGTGTTTTTATACAGAATAAAATCCACCAGCAGTTTCAGCATAAATCATTGCCAGTAGAAAATATAATGCATTGATTATTAAAGATAAAAAATATGTACTACGGATGCGTTCCGAATCCACCACCAGGTGGCGGCTTCTCAGGCTGAAGGACAAAAGAATTGAAGAGAAAATAATAACCCTGAATTGGGTGGGGGCCCTGCCAGCGACATCCCGGCACACACGTCACCTGCTGCGGCTGCTTCCTTCCGGACCTGACCGAGTTCACAAGTTAGTGTTGCGGGAGAACCAACAGAGCCCCCATTGAGGACTTGCGGAGCCAGCTCCACAAGCGCCGGGGCATTATCGCCATACGATGATGCAATTGCAAGCCGCCCCTGCCCGGATGCCTGATTCTTGCACAACCTGCTCTTCACACTCCTCCGCTGGCTGTTTATTCTGATGGCCCACAACAGGAGCAAGGCAATGGAAGAGATTCAGGATACTTTCGCCAGAAGGGTCTATCAGATTGTCGCCGCCATTCCCGAAGGCTGCGTCACCACCTACGGCGAGGTGGCACAACTGGCCGGTTCGCCACGCGCGGCGCGCCAGGTGGGCGGCGTACTCAAAAGGCTGCCGGAGGGAAGCCGTCTTCCCTGGCATAGAGTCGTGAACCGCCACGGCGTAATTTCGCTGACCGGCCCCGATCTCCAGCGTCAGCGTCAGGCCTTGCTGGCTGAAGGCGTGCAGGTTTCCGGGCAGGGTGAAATCGATCTCCAGCGCTACCGCTGGCGCTATTAAGTCTTTTCTATCCCTGCTGGCATGGGGAACACGCCGGTAACGTGCTGAATCATCCCCATTATATCGGTTTATCTCCGCTGGCGCGGAGAACACCAAGGGCCACTCAGCAATCAGAGCGTCGTTCTCGGTTTATCCCCGCTGGCGCGGGGAACACTGCTCTTCCAGCTCACGCAAGCGGCGGATAATCGGTTTATCCCCGCTAGCGCGGGGAACACAGGTCAGACCATGCCAGGGTTATTTCCCCTGACGGTTTATCCCCGCTAGCGCGGGGAACACGCTGTTGAGTACATCAACGCCGCTCGCCATCACGGTTTATCCCCGCTAGCGCGGGGAACACCTGATGTGAGGGTCAACCTGGCTTGCGATACGCGGTTTATCCCCGCTAGCGCGGGGAACACTTATGGGGGTAGCAATGGATTTAGAAGATGTTCGGTTTATCCCCGCTAGCGCGGGGAACACATGCTAACCAAATGAACGATCGAGAACTATCACGGTTTATCCCCGCTAGCGCGGGGAACACCGAGCCAGCCTGACCAGATCCGGATGGACCCCCGGTTTATCCCCGCTAGCGCGGGGAACACTCCAGACATATCCATCTGTTTTTAAAAAGTTTTTCATAGCAGATAAAATCCACCACCGTTTGCAGCATAAATCATGGCGACAAAGAATTATAACCCTTTGATTATTAAAAACTCATTATCTCACTACCCAGACTATCCGCCATTCACCGATCATATATCATAAAAAAAGGCGCCAGACAGGCGCCTTAGCAGAACGAAAACCGACAATTCAGTACAGGGTCGGCGTAGCAGCGGAACCCTGCTGCTGTGAGCCCGACAGCATGCTGCTCTGATTCACGGCGCTGGGGCCTGATTTCACCGGAACCGCCGTATGCTGTACCGGAACCAGGGTCACGTCCGCTTTGGTCACGCCGTTGTTCACCACTGGCTGGATGGTATCGGTAATAAACATCAGCTTATCATCAACCGTAATGGCCGCACTTAACAGAATGCGGGCGTTCGGTTTCACGTCCGAGGGGTTAAACGGCAGGATAAAGGTAAACGGCGCCTGCTTCCCTTCGGTTCGTACCGCTCTCTGGGTCAGCACCTTCGAAGGCGCATCTGCCAGCGAAGCGTCAGATAACGTCACGGTCAGCACCGCATTCGGCGGCAACACCACGTTCTGTTTCAACCAGACAGAGCCAGAGACATTAGGCAGACGCAGATCGTTCTGCGTAGTGGTTCCGGCTATCGTTGCACCCTGAGTCGTCGGCGCGGCAACCTGTTCAGACCCTTCCTGTGCGCAGCCAGCCAGAGCCACGGCAATCGCCAAACCACTTAACATATGCACCAGTTTCATTGATTTCTCCTTATTATCAATGCATACCAAACCGGGTGATCTACACCAGATATGCCTCTAAGTGTGGCACATCATGCCAGATTTTTCCTCTTAAAGGACGGGGAATCAGACAATTGAACTTATCAGCCCCTGCCGGGTTGTGCGGTATACTGAGAAGCATTGAGACTGACCAGATAAGAGGAAAGAAGATGAGCCAGGCGCTTGATAGTTTGCTGACGCTGCTACGACTGGAGAAGATCGAAGAGGGACTGTTTCGCGGCCAGAGCGAAGACCTTGGGCTAAAGCGCGTCTTCGGCGGCCAGGTCGTGGGCCAGGCGCTTTCCGCCGCTAAACAGACGGTGCCGGAAGCCCGACTGGCACACTCTTTTCACAGCTACTTCCTTCGCCCCGGCGATACCCAGAAACCCATCGTTTACGATGTGGAAGTACTACGCGACGGCAACAGCTTCAGCGCCCGTCGGGTCGCCGCTATCCAGAACGGCAAACCCATTTTCTATATGACCGTCTCCTTCCAGGCGCCGGAGCCGGGCTTTGAGCACCAGAAAACAATGCCGGACGCCCCGCCGCCCGAATCGCTGAAATCGGAAAGCGATATCGCCCGCTCGCTGGCTCACCTGCTACCTGAAAAGGCCCGCAATAAGTTTCTGGGCGAGAAACCGCTGGAGATACGCCCGGTCACCTTCCATAACCCGCTCAAAGGGCACGTCGACGGCCCCAAACGCCAGGTGTGGCTGCGAGCCAATGGCGCGGTGCCTGACTGCCTGAGCGTACACCAGTATCTGCTGGGCTACGCGTCCGACTTTAACTTTCTGCCGGTTTCGCTTCAGCCCCATGGGGTCGGGTTCCTGGAGCCCGGCATGCAGGTGGCGACCATCGATCACTCCATGTGGTTCCACCGCCCGTTCGATATCAGCGACTGGCTGCTTTACGATGTAGAGAGCACTTCCGCTTCCAGCGCCCGCGGCTTTGTGCGCGGAGAATTTTATAACCGGGACGGCCAGCTGGTCGCTTCATCGGTACAGGAAGGCGTTATTCGTCGCCACGGCGAATAACGCAAAAAGCCCGAACGAGATTCGGGCTTCAGGTTGATGACAAAGAGGGAAAAAGCGTGGTTTTTCCCTCTTTAATGTTTATCAGCCGAAACTCAATAAATTGATTTTCCTTGTTTATTTTTCAGCGATTCTGACCGACCGCGTTTGACCCAGGTTTATCAACAGTCTCAAGCCCGAACGAGGCTCGGGCTTTTAATGCACGGAGCCATAACTCAGTTGTTGTAGGCGTTCTCGCCATGGCTGTTGACGTCCAGTCCTTCGCGCTCCTGCTCTTCCGGCACCCGCAGTCCGACCGCGATATCCGCCAGTTTATAGCCGATAAAGGCCACCACTCCTGACCAGACCACGGTAATGGCGATGCTTTCCAGCTGAATCAGTACCTGATGTCCCATCGTCACGCCATCGGCAAAACCGGTACCGCCCAACGAAGTGGCGGTGAAGATGCCAGTCAGCACGCAGCCGATAATGCCGCACACGCCGTGGACGCCAAAGACATCGCAGGGATCGTCCACCCGCAGCCAGCGTTTCAACGCCGTTACGCCCCATAGCCCGGCCAGACCGGCAACAAGGCCGATAATCAGCGCACCGCCAACACCCACGGTACCGCAAGCCGGGGTAATGCCCACCAGCCCGGCGATGGCGCCAGAGCAAGCGCCAAGCAGCGACGGTTTGCCGCGCAGCGCCCACTCGCCGAAGATCCAGCCCAGAATCGCCGCTGCCGTGGCCACCACGGTATTCACAAAAGCCAGCGCGGCAATCTCATTCGCTGCGCTGGCGGAACCGGCGTTAAAGCCGAACCAGCCGATATAGAGAACCGCAGTGCCCATAAAGACCATCGGCAAATTATGGGGCTTAAAGGCCTCTTTGCCGTAACCCACGCGCTTGCCCAGCAGCCAGGCCCCAACCAGACCGGCAACCGCGGCGTTAATATGCACCACAGTGCCGCCCGCGAAGTCCAGCGCCCCATGAGTACCCAACAATCCACCACCCCACACCATATGGGCGATGGGTATATAGGAAAGCGTCAGCCACACCACCACAAAAATCAGTACCGCCGAAAAACGAATGCGTTCCGCCAGGGCGCCAACAATTAACGCCACGGTAATACAGGCGAAAGAGCCCTGGAAAGCCACGTGAATATACTGATAGAAGGAGCCGGTCAGGGCCGTCAGCTCAATCCCCTTCAGCATAATCTGGTCAAGATTGCCGAAAAAGGCGCCCCCTTCCCCAAAGGCCAGCGTGTAGCCATAAAGTACCCACAGTACGCAAACCATAGCGAAACTGACGCTTACCTGAGTCAGCATCGAAAGGACATTTCGCCCGCGCAGCAGCCCGCCGTAAAACAGCGCCAGTCCCGGTATCGTCATAAACAGCACCAGCGCGGTGCAAATCATCATAAAGGCGTTATCCGCCTTATCGGCTACGGCAGGCGCCGCCATCGCCAGACCCGGCGCCAGAGCCAGCGTGCAGCAGCCGATTTTTGAGGTCAGTTTTTTCATCTTAATTATCCCCATTCAAGGCCAGTCATAGTGCCGCTTCATCGGCTTCGCCGGTACGAATACGAATCACCCGCTGCAGCTCGGCGACGAAAATCTTGCCGTCGCCGATCTTGCCGGTCCAGGCGGCGTTTTTAATGACGTCCACCACTTCATCCACCTGATCGTCGGCAATGGCGATATCTATTTTGACCTTAGGCAGGAAGTTGACGCTGTACTCCGCGCCACGATACAGCTCCGCATGGCCCTTCTGGCGCCCGAAGCCCTTCACTTCCGTCACCGTCAGCCCCTGAATGCCGATAGAGGAGAGCGCCTCGCGCACCTCTTCCAGCTTAAATGGCTTAATGACCACCGTAACCAACTTCATAATTCCCCTCCGTCCGGGTAAAAGCCGCATACAAGGGGATAAAGCAAGGGACATGCCAAAACGCGTTATTCAACGCCAACGGCCCCCGGGTGGGGATTCAGATAGGGGGGAATGCATGACCGACATGCAGACTGAAAGACCACTGGAGGATATTGACGCACTATTATGGTGCGCAAAAACGGGGAACGGGGCGCCGGGTTAAGCGCGCGCCCCGGAATGGTGCATCAGGCAATCAGCGTCTCTTCGCGCCCGGCAGCCTGTAGTTCATCGCCCACCAGCTGCAGCTGATACATTTGCCAGTATCGGCCTCTGGCTTCCAGTAGCGCCTCGTGGGTACCGCGCTCTACCGCCCGACCGCGATGCAGCACCATGATGGTATCTGCCTCCACGATGGTGGAAAGACGATGAGCGATAACCACCAGGGTGGTATGCTCGCGCACCACCGCCAGCGCCCGCTGAATGGCCTGTTCAGTACCGGAGTCAATGCTGGCGGTAGCTTCATCAAGAATCAGTATCTCCGGCGGCGCCACCAGCACCCGGGCCAGAGCCAGCAGTTGCTTCTGGCCCACCGACAGGTTATTCCCCTGTTCGCCCAGCCGGGTCTGGATCCCGTCGCGCATACTGCGAGCCAAGGCATCCAGCTGCACCGTCTCCAGCGCCTGCCAGACCCGCTGTTCGCTGATATCACGTCCCAGAGTGACGTTAGCGAAGAACGTATCCGCCAGCACCACCGGGTCCTGCTGCACCATCGCTACGCCATGGCGCAATACTTCATGACTCAGGCTTTCCAGGCTACGACCATCCAGCAAAATCTCGCCGTGAGTCAGGGGGTAGTAGCCCATCAGCAAGTTAGCCAGCGTGCTTTTGCCGCTGCCGGTGTGCCCGACCAGCGCCACAAAGCCGCGCGACGGCACTTCCAGATCGATGTTCTTCAGTACCCACTGCTGGTCGCGGTAGGCAAAAGAGAGGCCGTGAATGGCGATACTGCCGCCTGCCAGCGGCCGGGTATCGTCGCCATAGCGCTGGCGTGGGCGATCCATCAGTTCGAAAACCCGCTCCCCGGCCACCACCGCCTGCTGTAGCATCGACTGTTGAGTGGTCAGCTCAATCAGGGGTTCATTAAGGCGTCCGAGGTAGCTGATAAAGGCGTACAGCACCCCGACTTCGATAGTGCCCTGCGGACTGAAGCCGAACAGGATCAGCAGGCCGCACAGGATCAGCGCGGAAAACAGGCTCAGCAGCGGACGCAGCAAAAAGCCGTCAAGCCGCAGGGTTTGCATTCGTGCCTGGTAGTGATTCCGGCTGGCGCGCCCCATTCGCTCGCCGAAGCGCGCCTGCTGGCGAAACTGCTGAATCACGCCCATGCCGTTAATCACTTCATTAAATCCATCGTTAATATCCGCCAGCCAGCTGCGTACCCGGCGCACGATGGGGGTGCTGTAACGCTGATAAATCAGCATCACCACCAGCACCGCCGGGAAGATGGCTATCGCCACCAGCGCCATACGCCAGTCCAGGCTGAACATCGCCACCAGCATGGCGCCTATCAGCGCTGCGCTACGCAGCACCGTCGCCACGACGGTAACGTAGAGATCGCGAATCACTTCAGTATCGTTGGTCACCCGGGAGATCAACTCCCCCACCGGCTGGGTATCGAAGGCGCTAATCGGCTGACGTAGCGCCGCATCCATCACGTCGGTGCGCAACTGTTGCACCACGCCCACCGCAGCGCGGTTAAACAGCAGCGCCTGGGCGTAGTGCAGTGACGCTGCCAGAATCTGCAGAAAGAGATAGAGCGCGGCCAGCCCCGCCACCAGTTTCACCGGCAACCGATGCTGGGCTACCATATTATCAATAAAATAGCTGATAAGCGCCGGACCGCTGACTTCCGCCGCTGCCGCGATCCACAGCATCGCCACCGCTATCATCAGGGGTCGACGCCAGGGTGAACCATAAGCCAGTAGTCGCTTCAGGGTCGGCCACAATTGACGCAGATTACGCATCCGTCGCCTCCTCGTCGACCGGCACTTCATCCAGTGCGGCCTCCAGTTGCTGATAGCGGTACATATCGCGATACCAGCCAGGCTGTTCCACCAACCGGTCATGGCGACCGCGCTGCGCCACCTGACCACGTTGCAGCACCAGTATCTCGCTGGCCGTCGTCAGGGCCGACAGACGGTGGGCGCTGACAATCAGCGTGCGCTCTTTACCCCACGTTTTCAGGTTCTGGAGGATCTGGTGCTCGGTGCGCCCGTCCACCGCCGACAGCGCATCGTCGAGGATCAGTATTTCAGCATCAAGCAACAGAGCCCGGGCAATAGCGATACGCTGCTTCTGACCGCCGGAGAGCATCACCCCGCGCTCCCCCACTTCGGTGTCATAGCCATTGGTAAGACGCAGGATATCGTCATGCACGCAGGCCAGCCGCGCCGCCTCTTCTATCTGCTGCCGGGTGGCGTCCGGGCGGCCCAGAGCAATATTAGCCGCCACCGTATCGGAAAACAGGAAAGGCCCCTGGTTCACCACCGCCAGCCGGGCGCGCCAGTCATCAATGCGCAGTGTGGTTAGCGCCATACCATGGAAACAAATTTCACCAGGATCGGGGTCGAAGTGGCGCTGAATCAGCGCCAGTATGCTGCTCTTACCAGATCCGGTCGGGCCACACAGCCCCAGCATCTGGCCGGGAGTCAGAGTGAATGCGATATTGGTTAGCGTCGGCGCAGCCGTTTCGGGATAGTGGAACGACTTCACATCCATCTGAAGCGTTCCCCGCCCGGCGGGTAGCGGCTGGTCGCCGTCGACAATCGCTGGCGCTTCTGCCAGCAGCGTCCGAATGCGGCTGTATGCGGCGCTGCCGCGTTCAACGATGTTAAACATCCACGCCAGCGCCAGCATCGGCCAAATCATCAGACCAAGATACATGGTGAAACTGGTCAGTTGCCCCAGGGTCAGCGTTCCCTGAATCACCATCCAGCTGCCACCAGCTACCGCCAGCAAATTGGCCATTCCGATGGCGATATAAATAGTGGGATCGAAGCGGGCGTCGATACGAGCCACCCGTAGGTTACGCTCGCCGGTATCGCGCGCTTCATCGGCGAACAGCGCAGACTGTCTGTCCTCCAGTCCGAAGGATTTGATCATGCGGATACTGGTCAGGCTCTCCTGAGTGCGATCGTTCAGGACGGAAAAAGCCGCCTGAGCCAGTTTAAAGCGCTGGTGCAGCATATCGCCATAGCGTTTAATCACCACCGCCATGACCGGCATAGGGAGCAGCGCCAGCAGCGTCAATTGCCAGCTGATTTGCGTGCTCATAACAATCAGTACCGCACAACCCATCACCAGCGAATCCACCAGCGTCAGCACCCCTTCCCCGGCGGCGAATACGACCCTGTCCACATCGTTGGTGGCCCGGGCCATCAAATCGCCAGTACGGTGACGCAGGTAAAAGGCGGGATTCTGGCGGCAAAGCTGGCGATAGAACGACTCGCGCAGCTCCACCGCCAGGCGATAAGAAGCGCCAAACAGCAGCACGCGCCAGAAGTAGCGCAGCAGATAGACCATCACCGCAATCAGCGCCATCAGACCAATCCACTTCAGGATTTGCCCGGTAGTGAAATGGCTTTCAGTCACGCCATCCACAATAACCCCCACCAGCCTGGGCGGGATCAGTTGCAGAATGGAGACCAGTATCAGCAGGGATACTGCGCTAAGGTAGCGCCGCCATTCGCGGAGAAAAAACCAGCTTAATTGAGCAAATAATCGCACGCGACAAATTCCTGATCTCGCCGACCCGCGGCTGGGCGCAACAGAACAAAAAAGGGTTACCCGGGTTCAAAGCGGCAACGCAGTGGTATATTTTATCTGTTCCATGGCGAAACTCGAAGTTACATCGCTCAGGCCCGGCACACTGTTTACCAGGCGTTTATAGAAGTCGTCGTAGCGCTTCATGTCCGCCACCTGAACCCGCATCAGATAGTCATACTCCCCTGCCATACGCCAGAAGCCCAGCACCTCCGGCATGGCGTCTACCGCCGCCACAAACTGGTTGTACCACTGACTGCTGTGCTGCTGGGTTTTGATAAGCACAAAGGCCGTTAGCCCCAGCCCCAGCTTTTCGGGATCCAGCATCGCCACCCGGCCCTGAATGATCCCCGACTCTTCCAGCCGCCTAAGGCGTTTCCAGCAGGGCGTTGTGGTCAGATTAACGGCATCTGCCAGCTCCTGCAAAGAGAGCGAACAGTCCTGCTGAAGCAGCGCCAGCAGACTGCGGTCAATTTTATCCATACAGCCGCCATAACAGAGAAATATTTTCTATCATGGTGGGCGTAAGGGGGCCAAATAGCAATCCTTTTTTCCGAACTCCGGAGTAAAGTAGCGCTGCACAAACAGACAAACGGATACCCAGCCATGAACAGACAGTGGGCCACCCGGGCCATTAACGAAATTAACGCCGATTACCAGCGTTCTGCCGATACCCATCTGATTCGGCTGACGCTGCCCGCCTTCCCCGGTATTTATCTTTATCTGAAGGATGAGAGCACCCACCCCACCGGCAGTCTGAAGCACCGCCTGGCGCGTTCACTGTTTCTGTATGGCCTGTGCAACGGCTGGATCCGCGAAGGTATGCCGATTATCGAAGCCTCGTCCGGCTCTACCGCGGTATCCGAAGCTTACTTTGCCCGGCTGCTCGGTCTGCCGTTTATCGCAGTGATGCCCGGCTGTACCGCCCGCCGCAAAATAGAGCAAATCACCTTCTATGGCGGTCGCTGCCACTTTGTGGACAGTCCCTGCGAGATTTACGCCGCTGCTGAAGAGCTTGCCCGGGAGCTGGGCGGCCACTATATGGATCAATTCACCTTCGCCGAACGGGCCACCGACTGGCGCGGCAACAACAATATTGCCGATAGTATTTTCCGCCAGATGGAAAGCGAACCTTTCCCGGTGCCGGACTATATCGTGATGAGCGCTGGTACAGGCGGTACTTCCGCCACCATCGGTCGCTATCTGCGCTGTAAAGGTTACTCCACCCGGCTGGCGGTGGTGGACCCGGATAACTCGGTTTTTCTCGATTACTGGCAACGGCGCTGCCCGTCGCTTTCCAGCACTATCGGTAGCCGGATCGAGGGGATCGGCCGCCCCAGGGTTGAACCGTCTTTTATTCCGGACGCCATCGACGAGATGATGCGGGTTCCCGATGCCGCCAGCGTTGCCGCCATGCAGTGGCTGGAAAGCCAGTTAGGGCGCCGCCCTGGCGCTTCCACCGGTACCAATATGTGGGGGGCGCTACAGCTGGCGGTCAGGATGCGTGACGAAGGGCGTCAGGGCGCCATCGTGACGCTACTGTGTGACAGCGGCGATCGCTACCTGGAAACTTACTACAATCCGCAGTGGGTGGCGGAACACATCGGCGATCCGCAGCCATGGCGGGCGCAAATTGATCAGATGATGAAATTCGCAAATTAGTAAGCCGCCTTTGAAGGCAACAGCTGGCAGGATGGATATGGCGAGCTGTTCCGTTCATTGCCGGGGAACTCCCTCTCCCGTTTCGGGTGTACGGTCCGGGGACATAGTGAACACTTGTTCGGGGACATGGTAGACACTTACAACTAAGGCATAAGAGCCCGTT
>NZ_JAZHEE010000008.1:0-154495 GCF_036620675.1 Rosenbergiella sp. YN46 | reverse complement strand
GACCCGTCCGGCGGACGGGAAAAGCGGAGGGGCCCGCGTCAGCGGCGATTTTCACGCCGGAAAGCCAGGTTGTCAGGTGGCGGCGTTTGAGCCTCCTGACCCGTTCACCGGTTCCGGAGCCGGCATAAGAGAAATCACCTTAAAGTGAACGGAACCTTCGCCGGCGTGACATATTCCCCCCAGAACACGGCATGCCACAAAAATAGCGCACCGGCATAACCACGTACTACAACCGCTGCCCCGGCCTGCATCTGAAAGGCCACTGGGTAGAATATGACGATACGGTGGGCCGTTCTGTTCACTTTGCGTCACTGTTTTTCTGTTGATTCACCGGTTCCGCAACCGGCATGACAACGTATTACAGCCGTAACCCCGGCCTGCATCTGAAAGGCCACCTGGCAGAATATGACGACGCGGGGGCTGTCCCGTCAGGATGACGATTGAGCCCGGCAGAATAGTGATTTATCCGGAGTAAACGTGATATCCCGAATTCACGGGCGGTCAACAGCGCTTCCCTCAACGCAATATACTCAGCCCAGGTGTGCCGCTCCCCGGTTGGCTCCGGCTTCACGCTAATCCGCGATGAACCAAAAAAAACCGGGGAATCCCCCCGGCACAGTAGAAATGAAAAAGCAGCGGCTAACGCCCCATCACAAACTGCCGGTAGGCGCGCAGCACCTGTAGAAAATCCTCGACGCCGCACAGGGTCAGGCTCTCTTCATCGTAGTAGCTCATCCCCTCTTCGATCTCGTCGCCGGAAAAATCGAGCTGATTGGCTCGCACCATCACCTCTTCGCCATCCAGCCACAGGGTGTACTCGTGGCCGTTGCGCTGCCACTGGCGCTCACTGCCTTTAACCGAAAGCAGAACCTGTTCCACTTCATCCAGCAGCGCCAGATCCTCTTTCACCTCTTCGTTAAACCAGTGACCCACCGCTTCGTGGCCCATCGACATTCGCACCTTTACCGTGCCGGTAATGTCGCGCAGAAATTCGTAATCCATCCCCGTATCCTCTCATTGCGCCCTGCCCGCCGCCGGGTTGCGTCTATATTCATATTATCGCAGTCACCAGCGAGAAAATCAGCGCTGTGGCTGACCCGGGAGCAATAAAAAAGGCCGCAGCAGCGGCCTTTTTCAGCAGACAGAATGAAAATCAGACTGCGGTCTGGAAAATAACGCCGTCCGCCTTCTCGGTATAGTCCTCCAGGCGGTCGAAGTTCAGATAGCGGTAAGTGTCATCCGCCGTCTTATCAACCTGATCCATAAAAGTCTGATACTCTTCCGGCGTCGGCAGTTTGCCCAGCAGTGATGCCACCGCGGCCAGCTCGGCGGATGCCAGATATACGTTGGCGCCATTGCCCAGACGGTTCGGGAAGTTACGGGTCGAGGTGGAAACCACGGTCGCCCCGTCGTTCACCCGCGCCTGGTTACCCATGCACAAGGAACAGCCCGGGATCTCGATACGGGCGCCGCTCTTACCAAAGACGCTGTAGTAGCCCTCTTCGGTCAACTGAGTAGCGTCCATACGGGTCGGCGGCGCGACCCACAGGCGGGTCGGCAGCTGGCCCTTATGGCTATCCAGCAGCTTACCGGCTGCGCGGAAGTGACCGATATTGGTCATGCAGGAGCCAATGAACACTTCATCGATCTTGCTGCCCTGAACCTCAGACAGCAGACGAGCATCGTCCGGATCGTTCGGCGCGCACAGAATCGGCTCTTTGATCTGCTCCAGATCGATCTCGATAACCGCAGCATATTCCGCGTCGGCGTCGGCTTCCATCAACTGCGGATCCGCCAGCCATTTCTCCATGCCCTGAATACGGCGCTCCAGAGTGCGGCGGTCGCCATAGCCTTCGGCGATCATCCACTTCAGTAGCACGATGTTGGAGTTCAGGTACTCGATGATCGGCTCTTTATCCAGCTTGATGGTACAACCAGCGGCGGAGCGCTCGGCGGAAGCGTCGGACAGCTCGAACGCCTGCTCAACCTTCAGGTCTGGCAGCCCTTCAATCTCCAGAATACGGCCAGAGAAGATATTCTTCTTGCCCTTCTTCTCGACGGTCAGCAGACCCTGCTGAATCGCGTAGTAAGGGATGGCGTGCACCAGATCGCGCAGGGTGATGCCCGGCTGGCGTTTGCCCTTAAAGCGTACCAGTACCGATTCCGGCATATCCAGCGGCATCACGCCGGTCGCGGCAGCAAAGGCCACCAGGCCGGAGCCCGCCGGGAAGGAGATACCAATCGGGAAACGGGTATGGGAGTCACCGCCGGTACCGACGGTATCCGGCAGCAGCATACGGTTCAGCCAGGAGTGGATAATGCCGTCGCCAGGGCGCAGCGATACGCCGCCGCGGTTCATAATAAAGTCCGGCAGGGTGTGGTGGGTCTGTACGTCTACCGGTTTGGGATAGGCCGCGGTGTGGCAGAAGGACTGCATCACCAAATCAGCGGAAAAGCCCAGACAGGCCAGATCTTTCAGCTCGTCGCGGGTCATCGGCCCGGTGGTGTCCTGAGAGCCTACAGAGGTCATCTTCGGCTCGCAGTACTGGCCCGGGCGAATGCCGTCCACGCCGCAGGCGCGACCGACCATTTTCTGGGCCAGCGAGAAACCGCGGCTGCTTTCAGCCACGTCTTTAGCGCGACGGAAGACATCGCTCTGCGGCAGACCCAGCGATTCACGGGCCTTGGTGGTCAGACCGCGGCCAACGATCAGCGGAATACGACCACCGGCACGCACTTCGTCCAGCAGCACTTCGGTCTTCAGCTCGAAAGTGGCCAAAACTTCACCGGTATCGTGATTACACACTTCGCCCTTGTACGGGAAGATGTCGATCACATCGCCCATGTTCAGATTGCTGACATCGACTTCAATCGGCAGCGCACCGGCATCTTCCATGGTGTTGAAGAAGATAGGCGCAATCTTGCCGCCCAGCACCACGCCGCCTGCGCGCTTGTTCGGCACGTTCGGGATGTCGTCGCCCATAAACCACAGCACCGAGTTGGTGGCGGACTTACGGGAAGAGCCGGTTCCTACAACGTCACCGACATAGGCCAGCGGGAAGCCCTTTTTCTCCAGGGCTTCGATCTGCTTGATTGGGCCGACCACGCCAGGCTTATCCGGATCGATACCTTCACGCTCATTCTTCAGCATCGCCAGCGCGTGCAGCGGGATATCCGGACGTGACCAGGCATCGGGCGCCGGAGAGAGATCGTCGGTATTGGTTTCGCCAGTCACCTTGAAAACGGTGACGGTGATCTTTTCCGCAAGCGGCGGACGAGAAAGGAACCACTCGGCATCAGCCCAGGATTTCAGAATCTGTTGCGCGTAAGTATTACCCGCTTTAGCTTTCTCTTCTACATCGTAGAAACCATCGAACATCAGCAGGGTGTGGGACAGCGCTTTCGCGGCGATGGGCGCCAGCTTGTCGTTGTCCAGCGCTTCAACCAGGGGATGAATATTGTAGCCGCCCTGCATAGTGCCCAGCAGCTCAACGGCTTTTTCAGGGGTAACCAGCGGGGAGGTCGCTTCACCTTTGGCCACAGCGGCCAGGAATCCTGCTTTCACATAGGCGGCTTCGTCAACGCCTGGCGGTACACGGTTAGTCAGCAGGTCCAGCAAAAAAGCCTCTTCGCCAGCTGGCGGATTTTTCAGCAGCTCAACGAGCGCGGCCATTTGGGTTGCATCGAGGGGTTTTGGAACAATCCCCTCAGCGGCACGCTCTGCAACGTGCTTACGGTATTCTTCTAGCACGACGGTTCTCCTCGCTCTCATTGTCAGAACGGTGCCAGGCGATTCTCTTCACTCTCCTGTGGCGCAGAAGTTTTGTAGGGTAAAAGGCCCGGTACCGCATCGGGCAGCATATCAGGATTTGACCAGCATGTTAATCCGTTTACAAAAAAGCAACAAAGATTTTCCACTACCGTCACGGCCTGCTTCCCCTGTAGCCACGGCCTTTGCGCCATTTTTTGTCATCTACAAGGCTCTGCTATCCCTGAGCGCAGGTTATCATTCTTTTATAAAACATAACCGGAATTTAATTCACAGGCGGCCAGAAAAAGAAAGCGCCGGCTCCGGGAGCCGGCGCCTAAAGATTATCCCCGCCCTAAGGATTGCGCAGTGCGATCCATGGCGCGTCGGGTTTTATCCAGCAGTTCGTCGATTTCGGCATGGCTCGCCACCAGCGCCGGTGCCATAATCATCCTTCCCAGCGTCGAGCGAATAATGACGCCCTCTTCAAAACCATAGCTCCGACAACGCCAGCTAATCTCATCTTCTTTTTCAAAGCGTTTACGGGTGGCTTTATCATCCGCCAGCTGTAGCGCGGCCACCATGCCAGCCCCCTGAATTTCGCCCACCAGCGGGTGATCGCTAAACAGCTCCCGCAGACAGCGTTGCAGATAAGGGCCGGTATCGCTTTTAACCCGTTCGACGATCTGCTCGTCACGCAGCGCCTTCAGGTTGGCGATGGCGACCGCAGCCGCCACCGGATGGCCGGAATAGGTCAGACCATGAGCGAACACCCCGCCCTTTTCCACCAGGGCTTCCGCCATACGTTGAGAGAGCACCAGTCCGCCCATTGGCACATAGCCGGAAGTCAGTCCCTTGGCGATGGAAACGGTATCCGGCTCAAAGCCGAAATGCTGATGGGCGAACCACTCGCCGCAGCGCCCAAAGCCGCCGATAACTTCATCGGCGCACAGCAGCACGTCGTACTTACGGCAGATACGCTGGATTTCCGGCCAGTAGCTTTCCGGCGGGAAGATCATACCGCCCGCCCCCTGGAAGGGTTCGGCGACAAAGCCCGCCACATTCTCGCTGCCCAGCTCCAGGATTTTCTCTTCCAGCTGACGGGCACAGCGTAAACCGAACTCCTCGGGGCTCATATCGCCGCCGTGGGCGTACCAGTATGGCTCATCGATATGGGCGATATCGGGCAGCATACCGCCCATCTCATGCATAAACTTCATGCCCCCCATAGCGGTGGCCGCCAGCGTAGAGCCGTGATAGCCGTTCCAGCGTCCGATCATGATGCGTTTGGAAGGTTTGCCGACCACCTGCCAGAAGCGACGTACGGTACGAATCAGCACTTCGTTGGATTCCGATCCGGAATTGGTATAAATCACGTGACTGTAGCGCCCGGGCAGCAGGCTGAATAGCAGTTCGGAAAGCTCCACTACCGCCGGATGGGTGGTGTGGAAGAACATGTTGTAGTAGGAGAGCTGCTCCATCTGACGGCTGGCTGCCTCAATAAGATCCCGACGCCCGTAGCCCAGTTGGGTACACCACAGACCGGACATACCATCAAGGTAGCGCTTACCTTCGCTGTCCCACAGGTACATCCCCTCGCCTTTGACCATCACTCGCGGCCCTTCCTCGTTAAGCTTCTTTTGGTCGACAAAGGCGTGGATATGATGTGCGGCATCCATGGTCTGCCAGACTTCGGTGCTGTAGCTGTCGTTACTCTGCATTTTCATCTGTATCTCCCATTGCTTATCAGGCGTTGTTCTCGGTTTCGGCGCGATTCAGTACCGGATTGGGGGGACGTTCCGTATCCGTCCGGGACGGATGCAGAACCTGCTCCAGAGGTTCCGGCGTGAATAGCGGTTTACGCATCACAAACACAATCCACACGGCGGCGATAACGGCCACCAGCGCCAGTACGCCGCCGGCATAGCCGAAAATCTCGGCGGTCATATCCGGAGATGGCGAGGCATTCCACATGGCATACAGCATGCCGGCAATGCCAAGCAGTTGCGGTAGCGGATAAAACGGCGTACGAAACGGACGCTTCAGGTCGGGATAGCGGCGGCGTAGCACCATCACATTCACATGGGCCACGATATAGGCCAGCAGCCAGCACAGCGCAGCGGCCAACAGCAGGATCTCCACCGCATCGCCATTCATCAGTAGCATCGGCAGCCCGGTAATCAGCGCCACAAACAGCACCGCAACCCAGGGCGCGCCGGTTCGGGCGCTGTGCGCCTTAAAACAGGTGAAGGCCTGGCCATTTTCCGCCATACCGCTCAACATCCGCGAGATGGTCGCCAGCGAAGAGTTGAGGGTGCTACAGGTGGCGGTCACCGCCGCCCCCAGCAGCAGCACCTTGCCGGTATGGCCGAATACGTGAATCGCGAACAGATAGTGCGGCAGATTGTTATTCACCAGTTGGTCACGCGGCAGTACCATCAGAGCGCCCAGTCCGTACAGCAGTACGGTCAGGAAAATAACCGTCAGGCCGACCATCATCGAGCGGGGAATGTTGCGCTGCGGGTGCCGGGTCTGCTCCACCAGCGGGCAGACAAATTCGGCCCCGACAAAGCCCCAGATTGCCGCAGCCACCAGCACAATAACGCCCCATCCCATCGGCGTGGCGCTCTGCTGCGTCATCAACGCACTAACGGGCGTGGCCTGGTCACTGCCGATGGCGCAAACCCCAAGCATCACCAGGGTGACAATCATCACCACCGCCAGCGCCGACTGCAGGCGGGCGAAGATATCGATATTGAGCAGGTTCAACAGGGTGAACAGCACCAGAATTCCCAGCGCCAGCGCCATCGGCGGCAACACCAGCGCCGGAAACAGACTGCTAATCACCAGATTGAGCAGCAGCAATTCGGCAGAAAGCGCAAACATCGCCACCACGATATAGCCGGAAAAGGTGGCAACGATAGCCGGGAAGTGGCCGAGTGCCACCTCGGTATAGCTGCACAGGCTGCCAGCCCGGGGAATCATCAGCGCCAGCTCCGAAAACGAACAGGCGTAGGTCAGCGCCAGCAGCCAGGCCAGCGCCAGCGGTAGCACAAAGCTAAGGCCCGCCATGCCCACGCCGTGCAGCATCATTACCATCACGCCCTGGGAAACCACCAGCCCTACGGCCACAGACAGCAGAGAGAAAAAACCCAGCTTACTGGCGTTATCCCGCTTCATAGTCACCTCCCGGCGCAGCAGGCTGGTGCAACTGAATCCAGGTGGTTTTTAGCTGAGTGTATTTATCGAAAGAGTGCAGCGACAGATCGCGCCCGAAGCCCGACTGCTTCCCGCCGCCAAACGGTACGCAGATATCCAGCGCATCGACGGTGTTGACCGACACCGTGCCAACCTCCAGCGCCTGAGCCACCCGATGGGCGCGGTTCAAATCGCCGCTCCACAGCGACGCCGCCAGGCCGTAGTGGGAATCGTTAGCCATGGCGATCGCCTGCTGTTCACTGTCGAAAGGCTGAACCGCCAGCACCGGGCCAAAAATCTCTTCGCGAGCCAGTAATGAATCCGGCGCGACATCGGTAAAAATCGTCGGCTGGATATAATTCGCCACGCCGTTAATGGTAAGACGCTCACCACCGCAGGCCAGTCGCGCCCCCTGGCGCCGGGCGTCATCAATATAGCCCATGACTTTAGCGGTATGGCGGGCATCGACCATAGCGCCGGCGCGGCTGTTCGGATCCAGCGGATCGCCAGGCGTCCATTCGGCGGCCAGAGCGACCAGCCGTTCGACAATGGCATCGTAAATCGGACGTTCTACCAGCAGTCGCGAGTTTGCCGAACAGACCTCTCCCTGGTTATAGAAGATAGCCCGGGCGGCTTTTTCCACCGCCAGACTCAGGTCGTGGCAGTCGGCGAAGATAAGATTAGGGCTTTTACCGCCGCACTCCAGCCATACCTGCTTAAGATTGGACTGTCCGGCATATTCCATCAGCCGTTTACCGGTCTGGGTCGAACCGGTAAACACCAGACAGTCGATATCCGGATGCAGCCCCAGCGCCTGACCGGTGACTGCGCCAGTGCCGGGAAGAACACTAAAAACCCCTTCAGGTATTCCAGCCTCCAGCGCCAGCTCCGCCAGACGCAGGGCCGAAAATGGCGACTGTTCGGCGGGCTTGAGCAACACGCTGTTACCCGCTGCCAGCGCAGGCGCCACTTTCCATGCCGCCATCTCCAGCGGGAAATTCCAGGGGACAATGGCGACCACTACGCCCAGCGGAGTGCGGGTGACCGTGGCGACGGCATCTGCCGCAGTGGGCGCCACCTGGCCATAGATTTTATCCAGGCTTTCACCGTACCAGTTAAAGAAGTGGGCGGTACCGGGAATATCGAGCTGCCAGGCTTCCATCACCGGTTTGCCCATACTGAGCGAATCCAGCAGCGCCAGCTCGTCGCGATGTTGCATAATCAGCTCAGCCAGACGTAACAGTACGGTCTTACGAGCCGTCGGCGATTGCCTGGCCCAGACGCCGCGCTGGTATGCGCGTCGGGCAGCGCGTACCGCCAGCTCCACCTCATGGTCTCCGCACTCAGCAACCTGCGCCAGAAGCTGCTCCGTGGCCGGATTGATCACCGCGAAAGTTTGTCCCGACTTCGCGTCGCAGGCTTTACCGTCTATCTGTGCCTGCCAGATGAAACGCTGCTTTGCTGCGCGTTTCTTCCACTCACTCAACGTCCACATGCCATACCCCTCTATTAACCAACAAGCTTGTAAAATATTTGTTTAGATAATGTAAGGAATTCGATGCATGCTACTACGCCGATCCGACAGGGAAAATGAGTAAAAATATAGCGTCAGACCATAAAAAAGCTTTTCAAAGCAGGGAGGTACGAAGGAAATTACGGTAAAGGAAGAAAAAACCGGGGCCTTACGGCGCCCGGTTTCAGAACCTGATATTGAAGGAAAATTACTTCTTCTTCGCTTTCGGGTTCGGCAGGTCGGTGATGCTGCCTTCGAAGATTTCGGAAGCCAGTCCCACGGATTCGTGCAGGGTCGGGTGAGCGTGAATGGTCAATGCGATATCTTCCGCATCGCAGCCCATCTCGATAGCCAGGCCGATTTCGCCCAGCAGTTCACCGCCATTGGTGCCCACGATGGCGCCGCCAATCACGCGATGGCTCTCTTTATCGAAGATAAGCTTGGTCATACCGTCTGCACAATCGGAAGCGATAGCACGGCCGGAAGCCGCCCACGGGAAGGTGGCGGTCTCGTAGCTGATGCCCTTCTCTTTGGCTTCTTTCTCGGTCAGACCTACCCATGCCACTTCCGGCTCAGTGTAAGCGATAGACGGAATCACTTTCGGATCGAAGTAGTGTTTCTTACCGGAGATAACTTCCGCAGCCACGTGACCTTCGTGTACCCCTTTGTGCGCCAGCATCGGCTGGCCGACGATGTCGCCGATCGCATAGATGTGCGGTACGTTGGTACGCATCTGCTTGTCGACGCGGATAAAGCCGCGCTCGTCCACTTCCACACCCGCTTTACCGGCATCAATCAGTTTACCGTTCGGAGTACGGCCGATAGCAACCAGTACGGCGTCGTAGCGCTGCGGCTCAGCCGGCGCCTTCTTGCCTTCCATCGTGACGTAGATTCCGTCTTTCTTCGCTTCAACGGCGGTCACTTTGGTTTCCAGCATCAGGTTGAACTGCTTGCTGATACGCTTGGTGAATACTTTCACCACGTCTTTATCGGCAGCCGGGATAACCTGATCGAACATCTCTACCACGTCAATCTGAGAGCCCAGCGCATGGTAGACGGTACCCATTTCCAGACCGATAATACCGCCGCCCATGATCAGCAGACGCTCAGGCACTTCTTTCAGCTCCAGCGCATCGGTAGAGTCCCATACGCGCGGATCGTCATGCGGAATGAACGGCAGTTCAATCGGGCGGGAGCCTGCGGCGATGATGGCATTGTCGAAGTTAATCACAGTTTTGCCGCCTTCACCGTCGACTTCCAGAGTGTTGGCGCCGGTGAACTGACCCAGACCGTTAACCACCTTCACTTTACGACCTTTAGCCATGCCCGCCAGGCCACCAGTCAGCTGGGTGATGACTTTCTCTTTCCAGGTGCGAATTTTATCGATGTCAGTCTTCGGCTCGCCGAAAACGATGCCGTGATCGGCCAGCGCTTTCGCTTCTTCGATGACTTTCGCTACGTGCAGCAGCGCTTTAGAAGGGATACAGCCAACGTTCAGACACACCCCGCCCAGGGTGTTGTAGCGTTCTACCAGTACAGTTTCCAGCCCTAAGTCAGCGCAACGAAAGGCGGCGGAATAACCTGCCGGGCCTGCCCCAAGTACCACGACCTGAGTTTTAATTTCAGTACTCATCATGACCTCTTAAATTTATATCCGGCGGGTCTGACGTTTGTCGCACCCCCTGGGGGTACATTTTTTATCAACGCCCTCTTCCACCGGGACGTGTCTTGCCGCGTTAGTTTACAAAATTGTTAACATTTTTGAAACAACAAGCGGCAAACGAATTGTGCTTTCGTCTCAGGCGACCTCTGGCGACTGCCAGAGATTACCAGAAAAAAGCCGGCCAGTGAGGGCCGGCTTTTTAGCTCGCTGTTACATCACCAGACGACGGATGTCAGACAGCAGGTTATTGATGATAGTGATAAAACGCGCCCCGTCCGCGCCATCGATCACACGGTGATCGAAAGAAAGCGAGATAGGCATCATCAGACGCGGTTTGAACTCCTGACCGTTCCATACCGGCTCCATAGAGGAGCGGGAAACGCCAAGGATAGCCACTTCCGGTGCATTCACGATCGGCGCGAAGTGGGTGGTGCCCAGACCGCCAAGGCTCGAAATGGTGAAGCAGCCGCCCTGCATATCGCTGGCGGTCAGCTTGCCGTCGCGGGCCTTCTTCGAGGTCGCCATCAGTTCTTTGGACAGTTCAATGATGCCTTTCTTGTTAACATCCTTGAATACCGGAACCACCAGGCCATTCGGGGTATCCACCGCCACGCCGATGTTGATGTATTTCTTCAGCGTCAGCTTCTGACCGTCTTCAGACAGCGAGCTGTTGAAGCGCGGCATCTGTTCCAGAGCGGCAGCCACCGCCTTCATGATGAAGACGACCGGCGTGATCTTCACATCCAGTTTCTTCTTCTGGGCTTCAGCGTTCTGCTGCTTACGGAAGGCTTCCAGATCGGTGATATCGGTCTTGTCGAAGTGGGTCACATGCGGGATCATCACCCAGTTACGGCTCAGGTTAGCGCCAGAGATCTTCTGGATGCGGCCCAGTTCCACTTCTTCGATTTCACCAAACTTGCTGAAGTCCACCTTCGGCCACGGCAGCATGCCCGGCAGACCACCACCGCTGGCTGCCGGCGCAGACTCGGCACGCTTGATAGCGTCTTTCACGTAAGCCTGAACGTCTTCACGCAGAATGCGTCCCTTACGGCCGGTGCCCTTGACTTTCGCCAGATTCACGCCAAATTCGCGCGCCAGACGGCGAATAAGCGGAGTGGCGTGTACATAAGCATCGTTCTCGGCGAACTCAGACTTGCCGGCGGAAGCGGCGGCCGGGGCAGCGGCAGGCTTAGACGCCGGGGCTGCGGCGGGAGCGGCGTCCTGCTTAGCCGCGGGAGCAGCGGCCGGTGCCGGAGCTGCGCCCGCCACTTCGAAGACCATAATCAGCGAACCGGTTTTCACCTTGTCGCCAACCGCAATTTTCAGCTCTTTTACCACGCCCGCAAACGGCGCCGGCACTTCCATAGAAGCTTTATCGCCTTCTACGGTGATGAGCGACTGTTCGGCTTCAACCTTATCGCCGACCTTGACCATCACTTCGGTGACTTCGACTTCGTCATCGCCGATATCCGGTACGTTCACCTCTTTCGCGGCGGAAGCGGCAGGAGCCGCCGCCGGTGTGGCTTCAGCAGCCGGCGCCGGCGCGGCAGCGCCTTCGCCCGCCACTTCGAAGACCATAATCAGCGAACCGGTTTTCACCTTGTCACCAACCGCAATTTTCAGCTCTTTCACCACGCCCGCGAACGGCGCCGGTACTTCCATAGAGGCTTTATCGCCTTCTACGGTAATAAGCGACTGTTCGGCTTCGACTTTATCGCCGACCTTAACCATCACTTCGGTGACTTCGACTTCGTCGTCGCCGATATCCGGCACCTTAACGTCTTTAGCAGCAGCTGCTGCGGCAGGCGCGGCAGCGGCTTCTTTCTTCTCTTCCTGCGCGGGTGCCGCAGTCGCGGCACCTTCAGCGGAATCGAAAACCATAATCAGGGATCCGGTGGCGACTTTGTCGCCCACGGCCACTTTGATCTCCTTGATCACCCCCGCCTGCGGCGAGGGGACTTCCATAGAGGCTTTATCGCCTTCTACGGTGATGAGCGACTGTTCAACGTCAACTTTGTCACCCACTTTCACCAGGATCTCCGTGACCTCGACCTCGTCGGCGCCAATATCCGGTACGTTGATTTCGATTGCCATTATCTATTTACCTCTTATGCCAGACGCGGGTTGACTTTATCTGCATCGATGTTGAATTTCTTGATGGCTTCCGCCACCACTTTCGCATCGATCTCGCCACGTTTAGCCAGTTCGCCCAGAGCCGCGATCACCACGTATGAGGCATCAACCTCGAAGTGGTGACGCAGGTTCTCACGGCTGTCGGAGCGACCGAAGCCATCAGTACCCAGTACCCGATAGTCATCTGCCGGTACGTAAGTACGAACCTGCTCAGCGAACAGTTTCATATAGTCGGTGGATGCCACGGCCGGGGCATCGTTCATCACCTGGGCGATGTACGGCACGCGCGGAGTTTCCAGCGGGTGCAGCATGTTCCAGCGCTCGCAGTCCTGGCCGTCGCGGGCCAGCTCGGTGAAGGAAGTCACGCTGTACACGTCGGAACCCACGCCATAGTCTTTGGCAAGAATCTGCGCGGCTTCACGTACGTGACGCAGAATAGAGCCAGAGCCCAGCAGCTGAACTTTACCTTTGCTGCCTTCCAGGGTTTCCAGCTTGTAGATACCCTTACGGATACCCTCTTCTGCCCCCTCCGGCATCGCCGGCATGTGGTAGTTTTCGTTCAGCGTGGTGATGTAGTAGTAAACGTTCTCCTGCTTCTCGCCGTACATGCGATGCAGACCATCGTGCATGATGATCGCCACTTCGTAGGCGTAAGCCGGATCGTAAGAGATACAGTTCGGGATAGTCAGCGACTGAATGTGGCTGTGGCCATCTTCATGCTGCAGACCTTCGCCGTTAAGGGTGGTACGACCGGAGGTACCGCCAATCAGGAAGCCGCGCGCCTGCTGGTCGCCCGCCGCCCAGCACAGATCGCCGATACGCTGGAACCCGAACATTGAGTAGTAGATATAGAACGGGATCATCGGCAGGTCGTTGGTGCTGTAAGAGGTGGCAGCCGCCAGCCAGGATGCGCCAGCGCCCAGCTCGTTAATGCCTTCCTGCAGAATCTGACCTTTTTCGTCTTCTTTGTAGTAAGCCACCTGCTCACGGTCCTGCGGAGTGTACTGCTGGCCGTTCGGGCTATAGATACCAATCTGACGGAACAGACCTTCCATACCGAAGGTACGCGCTTCGTCGGCGATGATCGGAACCAGTCGGTCTTTGATAGACTTGTTCTTCAGCATCACGTTCAGGGCGCGCACAAAGGCGATGGTGGTGGAGATCTCTTTGCTCTGCTCTTCCAGCAGCGCATTAAAATCTTCCAGAGTCGGCAGATCCAGTTTTTCGCTGAAGTGGGTACTGCGGGTCGGCAGGTAGCCGTTCAGCTTCTCACGCTGGGCGCGCAGGTACTTCATCTCCTCAGAGTCTTCCGGGAAGGTGACGTACGGCAGTTTTTCGATATCGGCATCGGCCACCGGCACATTGAAACGGTCACGCACGTAGCGAACGCCGTCCATGTTCATTTTCTTCACCTGGTGAGCGATGTTCTTGCCTTCGGCGGTATCGCCCATGCCGTAGCCCTTGATCGTGTGGGCCAGGATGACGACCGGTTTGCCTTTGGTGTCCTGCGCTTTCTTCAGTGCCGCGTAGATTTTCTTCGGATCGTGACCGCCACGGTTCAGCGCCCAGATTTCATCGTCAGACCAGTCTTTCACCAGCGCAGCGGTTTCCGGGTACTTGTTGAAGAAGTGCTCACGCACGTAAGCACCATCTTTAGATTTGAAGGTCTGGTAATCGCCGTCGACGGTTTCGCCCATCAACTGCATCAGCTTGCCGCTGGTGTCTTTACGCAGCAGTTCATCCCAACGACCGCCCCAGATAACCTTGATCACTTCCCAACCGGCGCCGCCGAAGATGCCGTCCAGCTCATTGATGATCTTGCCGTTGCCGGTAACCGGGCCATCCAGGCGCTGCAGGTTACAGTTGATGATGAAGACCAGGTTGTCCAGCTTCTCGCGGGTCGCGATGGTGATAGCGCCCTTGGATTCCGGCTCGTCCATCTCGCCGTCGCCCAGGAAGGCGTAAACGGTCTGAGCGGAGGTATCTTTCAGACCGCGGTGCTCAAGATATTTCAGGAACTTCGCCTGATAGATAGCGCCGATCGGCCCCAGGCCCATAGATACGGTCGGGAACTGCCAGAATTCCGGCATCAGTTTCGGGTGCGGGTAGGAAGACAGGCCATTGCCGTGAACTTCCTGGCGGAAGTTATTCATCTGCTCTTCGGTCAGGCGGCCTTCCAGGAAAGCGCGCGCGTAAACGCCCGGAGAAATATGGCCCTGGAAGTAAACCAGGTCACCGCCGTCTTTTTCACTACGAGCGCGGAAGAAGTGGTTAAAGCACACTTCATAAATAGTGGCGGAAGACTGATAGGATGCCATGTGGCCGCCCAGCTCCAGATCTTTTTTGGAGGCGCGCAGCACGGTCATGATTGCGTTCCAGCGAATGGCAGAACGGATACGACGCTCCAGATCCAGGTTGCCCGGATATTCGGGTTCTTCATCAACGCCAATGGTATTGATGTAGCCCGTCGATCCTGCGCCAGCTGCAACGCTAACGCCGCCTTTACGGGCTTCGTTCAGCAGGTTGTCAATCAGGAACTGGGCGCGCTCAACACCTTCTTCACGGATGACCGATTCGATCGCCTGTAGCCAGTCGCGAGTTTCAATCGGATCCACGTCATTCTGTAAACGTTCTGACATGGGGTATTCCTTATCTATCTAATACGTTGATTATGCTGGAACCTGTCCCATTGCGCTCTCAGCGAAAGCGCAATAAGACAGGTTCTGCGTCTGGTTGCCGCGCTCTAAATATGGGCGCTTTTTTTGAGCTTACAGCGGGAGCCTCGTCCTGCGTCCGACGAGCGTCGAAGCGCGGGCCGCGCCCTCGCACAAACTCTAATCCTTACGTTGCTGCAGGCGGCGCATTGAGCGTTCGCGTCGGCTTTGCTCACGGCTGCGATCCAGCAATATTTCCTCGATGAAGGAGAGGTGACGGTGCGAAGCTTCACGCGCCTGCTCCGGCTCCCCGGCCATAATCGCCTCGAAAATTCGGGCGCGATGGCTGCTCACGAGAGGCAGCATCTCGCGCCTCGCATAGAGCAATTCAAAATTTTGTCGAACATTCTGAGCCAGCATCGGCTCCATGCAGCGTAGCAAATGCAGCAGCACAACGTTATGTGCCGCCTCCGTCACCGCAATTTGATACTTAACGACGGCGCTGGACTCCACATCCAGCTCCCCGGCCTGTTGGGCTCGTTCGATCTCCTCATGACAGACGCGAATGCGCGCCCGGTCCTCTTCATTAGCGCGCAGAGCAGCATAATAAGCCGCAATGCCTTCCAGCGCGTGACGGGTCTCCAGGAGATCAAACTGAGATTCGGGATGGTCGGTCAAAAGCTCCACCAGCGGATCGCTGAAGCTTTGCCACAGGCTGCTTTGTACAAAAGTACCGCCGCCCTGGCGGCGCAGCAGCAACCCTTTTGCTTCAAGGCGTTGAATGGCCTCGCGCAGTGAAGGGCGGGAAACGTCAAACTGGCGAGCCAGCTCGCGCTCAGGAGGAAGTTTTTCACCAGGGCGCAACGTCCCCTCAAGAATAAGAAACTCCAGCTGCTGCTCAATCACATCGGATAATTTTGGTTGGCGGATTTTGCTGTAGGCCATAGTTCCCTATTCTTTGCCATAACCGCAGAGTCAATTGGTCATACCAATTTCATGTTCGTGACGCTAAAGTAACAAAGTATTCACCTTCTGTCCATCCTGGTTTGATTGAAATCAGGAAAGCCGACACTTTTTAACAAGATTACAGATTATGCATTTCACACTGATAACCACACAAAAATAACGCCATTACATTCAAAGCAGCCAAATTTAACAATAATGACGCAGAATAAAGATAATCTGAACCGATTCAACAACCATAAATACGCATACTTATTCAAAAAAAACGCCTCAGCGCCTGGCGGAGGTTGCCAGCCGTTTCTCATTATTCGCGCTAAAACGCTCTCTTTTTAGACATACCACCGCCAGGCCCTCAGAAACCAGGTGCATTTGGCGCCGCTTACCACTATTCTTTGCCGAACGGAACCGGGTGCTGATAAATAACGAAACCGGAACCGTAAATAAATAAGTACAGAATATGGAAAAACCAGATGACGTTAACGCCGAAAAAACGGCGTTTTTTACCACATATGAGGTTTAATAATGGAAGGTCAACAGCACGGCGACTCGCTTAAGCGCGGCCTGAAGAATCGCCACATTCAGCTTATCGCGCTGGGAGGTGCCATTGGCACCGGTCTGTTCCTGGGGATTGCTGACACCATCAAAATGGCTGGTCCATCGGTTATCCTGGGCTATGCGATCGGCGGCTTTATCGCCTTCCTGATTATGCGTCAGCTGGGGGAAATGGTGGTGGAAGAGCCGGTCGCCGGTTCATTCAGCCACTTCGCCTATAAATACTGGGGGGATTTCGCCGGTTTTGCCTCCGGCTGGAACTACTGGGTACTTTATGTCCTGGTAGCGATGGCGGAACTGACTGCCGTGGGCAAATACATCCAGTACTGGTGGCCGGAAATCCCTACCTGGGTGTCAGCGCTGGGCTTCTTCGTGGTGATTAACCTTATCAACCTGTCTAACGTTAAGATCTACGGTGAGATGGAGTTCTGGTTCGCCATCATCAAGGTGGTGGCGATTATCGGCATGATCGCGTTCGGTGCATATCTGCTGTTGAGCGGTAATGGCGGCCCTCAGGCAAGCGTAACCAACCTGTGGAACGAAGGCGGCTTCTTCCCTTACGGCATCACTGGTCTGGTGATGGCGATGGCGGTTATCATGTTCTCCTTCGGCGGTCTGGAGCTGGTGGGGATCACCGCCGCCGAAGCCGATAACCCGGAAAAAACCATTCCCCAGGCCACCAATCAGGTTATCTGGCGCGTTCTTATCTTCTATATCGGCTCACTGACCGTACTGCTTTCCCTGTATCCCTGGGGCAAAGTCGTGGAAGGCAGCAGCCCGTTCGTCATGATCTTCCATGACCTGAACAGCAACCTGATCGCCAACGTTCTGAACGTGGTCGTGCTGACGGCTGCGCTGTCGGTCTACAACAGCTGCGTGTACTGCAACAGCCGTATGCTGTTCGGCCTGGCCAAACAGGGTAATGGCCCTAAATCGCTGCTGAAAGTGGACCGCCGCGGCGTACCCTATGTTGCGCTGGGCGTTTCCGCCGCCGCTACCGCACTCTGCGTGCTGATCAACTACCTGATGCCCGGTAAAGCGTTCGGCTTCCTGATGACGCTGGTCGTCGCCGCGCTGGTTATCAACTGGGCTATGATCAGCATCTCGCATCTCAAATTCCGCCGCAGTAAGGCGCAGCAGGGCATCGAAACCCGCTTTAAAGCGCTGTGGTATCCCTTCGGCAACTGGCTGTGTCTGGTCTTCCTGGCAGGTATTCTGGTGATTATGAGCATCCACGCTGGTATGCGAGAGTCGGTTATCATGATCCCCTTCTGGTTGATATTCCTCGCTATCGGCTATTTCCTGAAACAGCGTAGTCAGAAAGCCCTGAAGGCGCAGTAACCTCCATTCCCTCGCCCGGCGCCAGAAATGGCCCGGGCGCTCTGTTATCTTCTTCACACTTTGTAATTAACAACACGATCGTCCATCTCTGTAACGCTATCCTTCTGCGCACCCGGCGCCATAACAGCCAATAATCCTGTCCATACCCTGTACCGGAGATGCGTAAGATGGAAAGCGGCAAATTATCCGTAAAAGAAAAAATTGGCTATGGGATGGGTGATGCCGGATGCAACATCATTTTCGGCGCCATCATGCTGTTTGTTAACTACTTTTATACCGACGTCTTCGGCCTCGCTCCGGCACTGGTGGGCGTGTTGCTGCTATCGACCCGCATTATCGATGCCGTCACCGATCCCATTATGGGCGCAATCGCTGACCGCACCCACAGCCGATGGGGGCGTTTTCGTCCATGGCTACTGTGGATGTCGCTCCCCTTCGCCCTGTTCAGCATCCTGATGTTTACCACTCCGGACTGGGGCTATAACAGTAAGGTCATCTATGCCTTCGTGACCTATTTTCTGCTGTCGCTTACCTATACCGCTATCAACATCCCATACTGTTCGTTGGGCAGCGTCATCACCAGCGATCCGGGCGAACGGGTCGCCTGTCAGTCTTATCGCTTTATCATGGTCGGCATCGCGACACTGATTCTTTCCCTGTCGCTGCTGCCGCTGGTGGAGTGGTTCGGTGACGGCGATAAAGCCAAAGGCTATCAACTGGCGATGACGGTGCTGGCGCTGCTGGGTATGTGCATGTTCCTGTTCTGTTTTGCCACAGTACGCGAACGCATTCGCCCGGCGGTACCGGCCCGTGACGCCATGAAGGCGGATCTTAAAGACGTCTGGAAAAACGATCAGTGGGTGCGCATCCTTCTACTGACGCTGTGCAATGTCTGCCCGGGCTTTATCCGCATGGCGGCCACCATGTACTACGTCACCCGGGTTATGCAGCAGAGCACCAGCTTCGCCACCCTGTTTATTAGCCTGGGCGTGGTTGGCATGATGATAGGCAGCGCGCTGGCAAAGCCGCTGACCGATCGCTGGTGTAAGCTCAAAGTGTTCTTCTGGACCAATATCGCGCTGGCGCTCTTCTCCTGCGGCTTTTATTTCCTGAATCCCCATGCCACCACGCTTATCGTGGCGATGTATTTCCTGCTTAACATCCTGCATCAGATTCCTTCGCCGCTGCACTGGTCACTGATGGCCGATGTGGACGACTACGGCGAGTGGAAAACCGGCAAACGTATTACCGGCATCAGCTTTTCCGGCAACCTGTTCTTCCTTAAGGTCGGGCTGGCTGTCGCCGGCGCAATGGTCGGTTTCCTGCTTTCGTGGTTCGGTTACGACGCCTCTTTGAAGCAGCAGAGCGCGCCGGCGTTAAACGGCATAGTACTGCTTTTCACCGTGATTCCCGGTATTGGCTACTTTATTACCGCCATCGTGGTGCGCACGCTGAAGGTGGATCGCACCCTGATGCAGCGCATCCAGATCGATCTCGAAAAACGCCGCGCCAGCTATCAGGAACTGAGCGACTGGCAGGAACAGAAACCCGCAACGGATATCGTAAGGAAAGCATTATGACCCTCTCTCCCTGGCCTAATCCGCTGATTGAACAGCGCGCCGATCCTTTTATTCTGCGTCACGGCGACGGCTACTACTTTATCGCCTCGGTACCGGAGTATGACCGGCTGGAGATTCGCTACGCCACTGATATCGCGGGGCTGCCGGCGGCGCAACCGGTGGTGGTGTGGCGCAAGCCGCAAAGCGGGCCGATGAGCCAGCTTATCTGGGCGCCGGAACTGCACTATATTGACGGCTGCTGGTATATCTATTTCGCCGCCGCAGCCACCCGGGAGCTGGATACCTTAAATATGTTCCAGCACCGGATGTTCGTACTGGCCTGCGCCGACGCAGATCCCCTGACCGGCTGCTGGGTCGAAAAGGGCCAGGTGGTCACCCCCTGGGATACCTTCGCCCTGGATGCCACCACCTTCCGCCATCAGGGCAAGCAGTGGTATCTGTGGGCGCAAAAAGCGCCGGATATCCCGGGCAACTCCAATATCTATCTGGCGGAGCTGGAAAATCCATGGACCCTGAAAGGCGAACCGGTCATGCTCAGCAAACCGGAGTTCGAATGGGAATGTCGCGGTTTTCTGGTTAACGAGGGGCCGGCGGTGATTTCCCACGATAACCGGTTGTTCGTCAGCTATTCTGCCAGCGCCACCGACGAAAATTACTGCCTGGGACTGCTGTGGATAGATCAAGACGCCGATCCGCTAAACCCGGACAACTGGCATAAGTCGCCGCAGCCGGTTTTTACCACCAGCCGGGAAAACCGCCAGTTTGGCCCGGGTCACAACAGCTTTACCACCACCCGGGACGGGAGCGATGTACTGGTCTTCCACGCCCGCAATTACACCGAAATAGAAGGCGATCCGCTCTACGATCCGAACCGCCACACCCGGGTACAGCCGTTTAGCTGGGACGAGCACGGCATGCCACAGTTCGGTATCCCACTGCCGGAACATGGTTGACGTTTTTCAGGGTACAAAAAACCGCCTGGTGAGGCGGTTTTTTCATGGCATGTGCTACACCAGCGCCCCATAAATAGTCAGCAGCGCCACGACTACCACAATAGCGAAAGTGCACTTCTTCGCCATAGATACCGCGGCTTTTGGGGTCTGAATCTTATCGGTATGCGGATCCCGCGCCAGTGAAAACTGCGCCAGATTCGTCAGCACCTGGTACTGCGAGCTATGGCCGTCGGTCAGCGAAGAAAACCATGCCGGCAGCGCTTTCTCACCGTGCCCCAGCAGCGCATAGGCCACACCCGCCAGTCTGACAGGCACCCAGTCCAGTACGTGCAGGACTGCATCAATCCCCGACAGCTGACGCTGATGCGGCGTATGATGACGCGCCAGCCAGCTCTGCCAGGCCCGCAGGAAGGCGTAGCCCGCCAGCGTTACCGGCCCCCAGCTTCCGCCAACCACAAACCAGAACAGCGGCGCCAGATAGAAACGGAAGTTAATCCATATCAGCGCATTCTGTAGTTCGCGCAGAAATTCGGTTTCGTTGCAGTCATGGGGAACGCCGTGAATCAGCGTCAGTTCGCTGGCCATCGCTTCCCGGGCGCTGCTGTCATCACGACTGGCGGCCTGCAAATAGGCGTGATAGTGCAGACGTACCTGCCCTGCGCCAATACAGAGCACGCCCAACAGAATCCAGAAAATAAGCAGCGGTACGTTGAAGAACAGCCCATAAAGGCCGCGCAGACAGAGCCCAACCACCAGCATCGCCACCACCGTCATCAGTAGCGTATGCCACAGCGAAAAGTGCTTAATCCGGCGGAACAGCGCCTCCAGCCGGTGATCCAGCTGCCAGTGCTGACCGAGCTTAAACAGGCGCTCACAGATTAATACCAGTAACAGGGTAAACAGGGTCATGGAACCTCCTGCGCCAGAGATGCTGCGAGCTCGCCGCGAAAGCGTTGCCAGTCGAACGCCGGGCCGGGATCGGTTTTACGCTCCGGTGCAATATCACAATGGCCGGCCATATGATCGGCAATTTCGGGGTAGCGCTGAATCAGCGTGCAGGCCAGCGCCGCCAGTTGACGATACTGGGCATCGGTATAAGGCAGCGTATCGGAACCTTCCAGCTCAATGCCAATCGAAAAATCATTACAACGCTCGCGCCCCTGGTAACGGGAAACGCCGGCATGCCAGGCCCGCTTATCGAAAGGAACATATTGCACGATTTCACCATCCCGACGAATCAAGCAGTGCGCAGAAACTCTCAGGCCAGCGATATCGGCGAAATAAGGGTGTGCCCTGGGATCCAGCGTACCGGCAAACAACGCGTCAATCCATGGTCCGCCAAACTCTCCCGGCGGCAGACTGATATTATGCACCACCAACAATGAGGGGATATCTCCCTCCGGCCTTTCATCAAAATGAGGGGAATGCGCCCTGCGCGCATCAACCAGCCAGCCCTCTTTCAACTGCATCCGTCCTTCTCCTTTCTGTGGAACCCGGCTGTGGTTCAGAGTAGCATGTTTCTCTGTCATGCTAATCAGCCATTTCGGAGTTTACTATGCCGACCCGTCGTTATAACCCCGATCGTCGACGTGAAGCGCTACTGGAAAGTATCAATCTGGATATTCCCCTGCTCGTCTCCCAGGCCCTGCGTGAGGATCTTGGTGGAGAAGTCGATCCCAACCAGGATATTACCGCTCAACTGCTCCCCGCCGACAGTCGCTCGCATGCGGTAGTGATTACCCGCGAAAACGGCGTGTTCTGCGGACGCCGTTGGGTGGAAGAGGTGTTTATCCAGTTGGGCGGCGATGTAGACGTTATCTGGAAGGTGGAAGATGGCGAGTCCGTTAAAGAAAACCAGCCGCTGTTTGAACTGAAGGGGCCTTCCCGGGTTCTGCTGACCGGCGAGCGCAGCGCGCTCAACTTCGTACAAACTCTTTCCGGAGTCGCGAGCGAAGTTCGCAGCTATGTGGATCTGCTTAACGGCACCCATACCCAACTACTTGATACCCGTAAAACGGTACCGGGCCTGCGTTCTGCGCTTAAATACGCCGTGCTGTGCGGCGGCGGCGCCAACCATCGACTGGGGCTGTCCGACGCGTTTCTGATTAAAGAAAATCATATTATCGCTTCCGGGTCCATTCGCCAGGCGGTCGAAAAGGCGTTCTGGCTGCATCCCGATGTGCCGGTAGAGGTCGAAGTGGAATCTCTGGACGAGCTGGATCAGGCGCTGAACGCTGGCGCTGACATCATTATGCTGGATAACTTCTCGGTAGAGGATATGCGCGAAGCCGTAAGTCGCGCTCATAATAAGGCCCAGCTGGAAGTATCCGGCAACGTTACCAAAGAGACGCTACGGGAGTACGCCCTGACCGGCGTCGATTACATCTCCGTCGGTGCGCTGACCAAGCATATCCGCGCGCTCGATCTCTCCATGCGCTTTATCACCCCCTGACATCCAGCGCCCGTAAAATACGGGCGTGATTCCTTCCTCCATGCAATTTTTTGCAACACCGCTAAATTGTGCTGAAGAGCGCTTCCCGTTCCCGTTTTTCCCGTTCGCCATACCTGCCGTCACTCCGGCACAGTGAGTCCATAACCTGACTCACAACGGAGCTTCTCATGCACAAACAACAAGGTTTTACCCTGATTGAACTGATGGTCGTTATCGGTATCGTCGCCATTCTTAGCGCCGTCGGCATTCCGGCTTATCAGAACTATCTGCGCAAAGCCGCGCTGACCGACGTGCTGCAAACCTTTCTGCCCTTTCGTACCGCCGTGGAAATCTGCGCGCTGGAGCACGGTGGGCTAGCCAGCTGCAGTGCGGAAGCCAACGGCATTCCTGCTCCTGCCACCAGTCGTTATGTAGAAAAAATGAGTATCGCCCAGGGGGTGATCACGCTGACCGGCAAGGAGAGTCTGGCGGGCCTGAGCGTGACGCTAACGCCGCTCTGGAATGATGCAGAAGGCATATCTGGCTGGCAACGCAGCTGTAAGGTCGCGGAGGCGAAAGCGTTGCAAAGCGCCTGTGAAGCGGTGTTCCGCTTCGCTACGGAGTAAACACCATGTCTCATAAAGAGATAGCCCGGCTGTGCTGCCAGTATCAGGCTATTCTGCTGGAAATGGACGAAAGCACTATCCGGGTCGCGGTGCCCGACGAGGTTCCCGTCGGGTTAATGGAAGCCCTGGATTTCGCAGGCAACCGCAGCGTGGAGCTGGAATACTGGAGCCGGGAGCGGCTGGAGACCTACCAACACGCCCGGGAGAACAGCGCGCCATTTAGCATCAGCCCGCAAAATGCGGTTGAGCTGGTCGACCACTCGCTGGCCAGAGCGATGTCCCGTCGCGCCTCGGATATTCATATCGAGCCTGGCGCCGCGCTGGGCCGTATCCGTCTACGCATCGATGGCGTACTGCATTCGCTGGCTACCTTTCCCATGGAAATGGCCGGCGCACTCGTGACCCGACTGAAAGTGCTCAGCAACCTGGACGTCGCTGAACGGCGCCTGCCCCAGGACGGCCAGTTTACGCTGACGATGGAAGGCGAACCGCTATCGCTAAGAATCTCCACCCTGCCCTGCCAGAACGGCGAAAAGGTCGTGCTACGCCTGATGCGCAAGAATAGCCGCCCGCTGACGCCGGACGCGCTGGGCATGGAGCCAGAGGCCCTGAACGGCTTTCGCCAGGCGCTGCACAGCCCTCAGGGACTGATTCTGGTTACCGGCCCCACCGGCAGCGGCAAAACGCTGACGCTATACAGCGGCCTGAGTGAGCTGAACCAGCCAGAGGTCAATATCTCCAGCGTCGAAGATCCCGTGGAAATTCCGCTGGAAGGCGTAACTCAAACGCAGATCCATCCCCGGGCCGGACTCACCTTTCAGGCGGTACTCAGATCCCTGCTGCGCCAGGATCCAGACGTCATTATGGTCGGTGAAATCCGCGATGGCGAAACGGCGGAGATCGCGATAAAAGCGGCCCAGACCGGACACCTGGTTCTCTCCACGTTGCATACCCACTCAGCGGTTCAAACACTGACCCGCATGGAGCAGATGGGGGTAGCCCGCTGGCAGATTGCCGCCGCCCTGCGGCTGATTATAGCCCAGCGCCTGGTGCGTCGCCTGTGCCCCTGCTGTCGCGCCCGGGGAGACGCCGATATCAAGTTGCCAGCCCATCTCTGGCCCAGACCATTGCCAGACTGGCAACCGCAGGGCTGTAACCAGTGCTATGGCGGATTCTATGAACGTCATGCGCTGTTCGAACTGTTGTCTGTCGATGAGTCTCTGCGTCAGGCCATTGCCGATGGCGCCTCACTGTCGGAGCTTAACCAGCTTGCTGACCGTCAGGGCCAATCCCGGCTTTATGAGAGCGGCTTCCTGGCTGTTGAACAAGGCTTAACCACCGTTCAGGAATTATGGCGAGTATTGGGGGTGGCCCAGTGAGCGCCATGCGCCTGTGGCGCTGGCAGGCCGTGGACAACGACGGCCGGCTACACCATGGCGTGACTATCGCCCGCCAGCGCCGGGAAGCGCTGGCCAATCTGGGTGAACGCTCGCTCTATCCCTTACGGTTGCGCGCCGTCGCCAGCCCGGGGCGCCGCTGCTGGCACCCACTGCAGAAAGTTCACTTTCTGAGACAACTCGCGGCGCTGCTACAGGCTGGCATCGCACTGGAGCAGGGGTGTTTGTTAATGGCACAGCTTCACGAGCTGGACGGCTGGCGGGCATTGCTGACGCAGATAGCAGAACAGCTGGCGGCGGGCAAAACGCTGAGCGATACCTTAGCTCACTGGCCAGGGCTGTTTCCCCCCTTGTTCGTGGCGCTGCTGCGCACCGGTGAACAGACGGGACAACTGGCGGAATGCTGCAACCGCCTGGCCAATCAACAGGCGCAAATGCATCAACTACGCCAGAAAACGCTCAGGGCACTGCGCTACCCTTTATTTACTCTGGCGGTGGCCTTGTTGGTTTGTAGCGGGCTGGTGGGATTCGTGCTGCCGGAATTCGCGGCTATCTACCAGAACTTTTCAACCCCACTTCCGGCCCTGACGCTGGGCGTGATTAACCTTTCGCAGTGGCTGATTCACCGCGGCCCGCTACTGCTCGTCGCCGTGGCTATTCTACTGACATGCTGGCGCTATTTCCGACGCAACGCACGCTGGCAGGATAAAGAACAACGCATACTGATGCGTCTGCCGCTGGTCGCGCCGCTACTGCGGGGCCAGCGCCTGAGCCAAATCCATACTACGCTTGCGTTAACCCAACGTTCAGGCATCCCTCTGATGCAGGGGCTGGAAGCGGCTGAACTGGCGCTGACCACACGCTGGTGGCGCACGCAGCTGGAGCACGTCCGCCAGCGCGTTACCGACGGTACGCCCTTTTCTCAGGCGCTGGCTCAGGAGCCCATCTTTACACCGCTGTGCGTACAGCTTGTTCGTACCGGCGAAGAGAGTGGAAGTCTCGATCTGATGCTGGAAAAGCTGGCGGAATGGCATACCGAAAAAACGCGCGAACTGGCGGAAGGGTTAAGCAGCGCACTGGAGCCCATAGTGATGGTGATAATGGGCGCACTGATCGGTACTCTGGTGATTGCCATGTATCTGCCAGTATTTCGACTGGGGGAGGCATTTGGAATGGGGTAATCGCCAGAAAAATAAACAAGGAAAATCAATAAATTGATTTTCGGCTGATAACCACAAAGAGGGAAAAACCACGTTTTTTTCTCTTTGTCATCAACCTGAAAGGGCGCCCTGTCGCGCCCTTCATACCATTTACAGGCTGTTAAAGATCCGGTTTTCCTGTTCCTGAACCCGGATAAAAGTCGTGCGCTTGGTCAGCTCCTTCAGACGTTCGGCACCCACGTAAGTGCAGGCGGAACGCAGGCCACCGAGAATATCACGGGCGGTATTTTCTACCGGGCCACGCAGCGGCAGCTTCACCGTTTTTCCTTCTGCCGCGCGATATTCGGCAACCCCGCCCACATGGCGGTTCATGGCAGAAGCGGAACTCATGCCGTAGAACAGCATAAATTTCTCACCGTTTTCTTCAACGATGCTGCCGCCACTCTCTTCGTGCCCGGCCAGCATACCGCCCAGCATCACGAAGTCGGCGCCACCGCCGAAAGCTTTGGCGACATCGCCCGGCATGGTGCAGCCGCCATCACTGACAATCTGGCCCCCCAGACCGTGCGCCGCGTCCGCACATTCAATAACGGCGGAAAGCTGTGGGTAGCCCACGCCGGTTTTCACCCGGGTAGTACAAACCGAGCCAGGCCCGATACCGACCTTCACGATATCCGCACCGGAGAGAATCAGCTCTTCACACATTTCACCGGTAACCACATTACCCGCGCAAATGACTTTGTCCGGCCATGCCGCGCGCGCTTTGCTGACAAACTGGACAAAGTGTTCGGAATAACCGTTAGCAACATCGATACAGATAAAATTCAGCGCCGGTGAAAGCGCCAGTATCTCTTTGGTCTTCTGGAAATCGGCATCCGAGGTACCGGTGGAAACCATCACGTGCTTCAGCACATCGGCGGAAACTGAGCCAACAAACTGGCCCCAGGCGGCAACATCATAGTGTTTATGCACTGCGGTCAGAATATCAAAGGCGGCCAGTGCACGCGCCATTTCAAAGGTACCCACGGTATCCATATTGGCCGCGATAACCGGTACGCCAGACCATTTAATACCAGAGTGCTTAAAGGTGAACTCACGCTCCAGTTCAACTTCAGAACGGCTTTTCAGGGTGGAACGTTTAGGGCGGATAAGAACGTCTTTAAAACCTAACTTCAAATCTTCTTCAATACGCATGAGCGAATTTTCCTGGGTTAATGGCGATGATCGCTGTTATGTAATCGGCGGTACAACTGCCTGGTCCAGTGACGCTATCATACGCACTAATAATGGCGCCGCAAGACTGCGAAAATCCCCTTTTTTACGCTACAATCCCGGAAATTTATCTTAAAAACGGCCAGGTTCACCTGTATCTGTCCCCCCCTGCCGCCACAGGCAGGAAAATTTTCATCTATCCTGTTGATAATGCGTAATTTCCGGATACCACCTTTATGAGCTATATCGTCGCTTTAACGGGCGGCATCGGCAGCGGTAAAAGCACCGTCGCCGATGCTTTCGCCGCGCAGGGGATCGCCGTTGTCGATGCCGACATTATCGCCCGCGAAGTTGTAGCGCCTGGCGAGCCCGCGCTTAACGAGATTCAGGCCCATTTCGGTGCCGATGTTATCACCGCCGACGGCACCCTTAATCGTCGCAGGCTACGTGAGATAATCTTTGCCGCTGCGCCGGAAAAAGCCTGGCTGAATGCCTTACTACATCCGTTGATACAAAAGCGTACCCGCGAAGCCATTGCCAGGACCAGCTCACCCTATGTACTCTGGGTGGTGCCCCTGCTGGTGGAAAACCAGCTGCAGAGCCGGGCCGATCGGGTACTGGTAGTGGATGTCATGCCAGAAACGCAAATAGCCCGCACCATGAAACGCGACGGCGTTACCCACGATCATGTGCAACAGATTCTTGCCGCCCAGGCATCCCGGGAAGCCCGACTGTCCGTCGCGGACGATGTAATAAATAACGATGGCGATCCGCACAACGCGGTAGCGGAAGTCACCCGCCTGCATCAATACTATCTGGCACTGGCCAGGCAGGCAGCAGCACAGGAAAATGATTGATGCTCTCTCAACTCCTTTTTGAACACCCCCTGAATGAAAAAATGCGCACCTGGCTACGCATGGAGTTTCTGCTCAGGCAAATGGATGCCCTGCTGCCGGTTCAGGATCATGCCAGCGCACTCCACCTGTTCCGTAATATCGGCGATCTGCTGGATGTTCTGGAGCGCGGCGAGATCCGCACGGACATTCTTAAGGAGCTGGAACGCCAGCAGCGTAAATTACAGGAGTGGGCTGCCGTTCCCGGCGTCGATCCCGAACGTATTAACGAGTTACGCGCACAATTGCAGACGCTGGGCAGCACGCTAATGTCTGCCCCACGTCCCGGCCAGGCGCTACGGGAAGATCGACTGATTGCCCTGGTACGCCAGCGCCTGAGCATCCCCGGCGGCTGCTGCAGCTTCGATCTGCCAACGCTCCACGTCTGGCTGGCGCAGCCTCAGGAGATGCGTGATACACTGGTCAACGGCTGGCTTACCTCGCTGACGCCGCTGCGCCAGCCGCTGGACATGGTACTGGAGTTAATCCGCAACGCCACACCACTACGCAAGCAAACCAGTCTGAACGGCTTTTATCAGGACAACGGCGACGATGCGGATCTGCTACGGCTGCAGCTTGCCGCCGATAGCGGGCTGTATCCGCAGATTTCCGGACACAAGAGCCGCTTCGCTATTCGCTTTGTGCCGCTGGACAGCGAGCACGGAACAGTACCGGCCCGGCTCGACTTTGAGCTGGCCTGCTGTTAAGGAGGTAATAATGACTGACACAACCGTTAATTGCCCAACCTGCGGCAAACCGGTGATTTGGGGCGAGCAGAGCCCGTACCGTCCCTTTTGTAGCAAGCGCTGCCAGCTTATCGATCTGGGCGAGTGGGCTGCTGAAGAGAAACGTATCCCCAGCCGGGGCGACCTGACCGACAGCGACGACTGGAGCGAAAAAGAACGTTTCGAATAGCGCCAAACGTCAGCCTTACTCCGCCAGCAGTTGTTCAATCACCTGAACATTGGCTGGCGGAAAGGCATCCAGCTTCAGGGCGTGCTGCGGGATCCACTCTCCAGGCTGCCCCTCTTTTCCCCAGGGCTCTCCCTGCCACTCCTCCACCAGATAGAACCACAGAGTCAGATGGCGATCGGAAAAGCGATGTTCGAGCTTGCGGTAAAGCGTATAGCGACTGGCCTCAATGCCAACTTCTTCACTCAGCTCACGTACCAGCGCCTGTTCCGGGCTTTCACCCTGTTCAATCTTCCCGCCGGGAAATTCCCACTTATCTCCCATATGAGCGTCGGAAGCCCGTCGGGTAATAAAAATCTGCCGCCCGGCATTACGGATGATGCCGACGGCGATACTGAGCTGTTTCATCATTTTTTCCTGTAAAAAAGGGCGCAGCTTGCTGCGCCCTCCGGTTGATGACAAAGAGGGAAAAAACGTGGTTTTTCCCTCTTTGTGGTTATCAGGTGAAAATCAATAAATTGATTTTCCTTGTTTATTTTTCTGGTGATTCGACCCGGGGTTGTCATCAGTTTCAGGGCGCAGCAAGCTGCGCCCTGATTATTCCGGCTATTGCAGGCGGAGAGAATTAGCTTAAGCGACCATGACACTGCTTATATTTCTTCCCGGAGCCGCACGGGCAGGGATCGTTACGTCCGACTTTGCGTTCGCCGGTCTGAGACGCGATAGCCTCGGCGGCGGCCTGCTGATCGTCCTGGTGGCTAAGCTGCTGCATCTGCGCCAGGCGCTCGGCCTCTTCGCGACGCTGCTGTTCCATCTCTTCCACCTCTTCTGGCATACGGACCTGAACCTTGCCCAGAGTACTGATCACTTCATACTTCAGAGATTCCAGCATCGCCGCGAACATCGAGAAGGATTCACGCTTGTACTCCTGCTTGGGATCCTTCTGCGCATAACCGCGTAAATGGATACCCTGGCGCAGATAGTCCATGGCCGCCAGGTGCTCTTTCCACAGGGAATCAAGCGTCTGGAGCATGACGCCTTTCTCGAAGTGGCGCATCATCTCTTCGCCCACCACCTCTTCTTTCGCCTTATAGGCATCGACAGCGCTCTGGAGAATCCGTTCGCGCAGGGTCTCCTCATGCAGATCCGGCTCTTTATCCAGCCACTCGGCAATCGGCAGATCCAGATCGAAGTCGTTTTTCAGGCGTTCCTGCAAACCGGGTACGTCCCACATCTCTTCAAGAGACTGGGGCGGAATATGCGCGTCGATAGAGGCTTTAAAGACATCTTCCCGGATGCTGCTGATGGTTTCACTAATGTCAGCCACATCCAGCAGTTCGTTACGCTGGGTATAAATAGCACGGCGCTGATCGTTAGCAACATCATCATATTCCAGCAGCTGCTTACGGATGTCGAAGTTGCGGCTTTCCACTTTACGCTGGGCGTTAGCGATGGCCTTGGTGACCCAGGGATGCTCAATCGCCTCACCCGGCTTCATACCCAACTTACGCATCATGCTGGAAACGCGATCCGATGCGAAAATACGCATCAGGGCATCTTCCATAGACAGGTAGAAACGGGAAGAGCCGGCATCCCCCTGGCGACCAGAACGACCGCGTAGCTGGTTATCAATACGGCGCGACTCGTGGCGTTCAGTACCGATAATATGCAGGCCACCAGCCGCCAGCACCGCCTCATGGCGCTGCTGCCACTCTGCCTTAATCGCCTCAATCTGCGCCTCATCCGGGTTTTCCAGCTGAGCCACTTCAGTCTGCCAGCTACCGCCCAGTACGATATCAGTACCACGGCCCGCCATATTGGTAGCGATGGTTACCGTACCGGGATAACCGGCCTGAGCGACGATTTCCGCTTCATGCGCGTGGAATTTGGCGTTCAGAACGTTATGCCTGATGCCCGCTTTGGTCAGTTCGCGGGAAACCACCTCTGATTTCTCAATGGAGATAGTACCAACCAGCACCGGCTGACCATTAGCGGTGCGCTCTTTAATATCTTCGATAATCGCAGCAATCTTATCGGTTTCGGTCATATAGACCAGATCCGGCAGATCTTTACGAATCATCGGGCGGTTGGTCGGCACCACAATAGTATCCAGCTTGTAGATGGAGCTGAATTCAAAGGCTTCGGTGTCTGCGGTACCCGTCATCCCTGCCAGTTTCTCATACAGACGGAAGTAGTTCTGAAAGGTGATCGACGCCAGAGTCTGGTTTTCGTTCTGAATCTCAACCCCTTCTTTCGCTTCCACCGCCTGATGAAGACCGTCAGACCAGCGGCGGCCCTGCATGGTACGACCGGTATGTTCATCGACGATAATGACTTCGCCGTCCTTCACGATGTAGTCCACATCGCGGGTAAACAGCGCATGGGCCCGCAGCGCCGCAGTAACGTGGTGCATCAGCATGATGTTGGTCGGTGAATACAGCGACTCCCCCTCTTCCATGATGCCTTCTTTCACCAGCAGCTCTTCCACCAACACTAGGCCGCGCTCGGTCAGGTTCACCTGGCGGGATTTCTCATCCACAGAGAAGTGGCCTTCCCCCTGGAAAGTATCGGAGTCTTCTTTTTCCTGACGAATCAGGCTGGGAATGATTTTGTCCACGCGACGATAGAGATCGGAGCTGTCTTCCGCCGGGCCTGAAATAATCAGCGGCGTACGCGCTTCATCGATCAATATGGAGTCAACTTCATCCACCAGCGCGTAGTGAAGCTTACGCTGAACGCGCTCTTCCGGGCTGAAAGCCATATTGTCGCGCAGATAGTCAAAGCCGTATTCGTTGTTGGTGCCATAGGTGATATCGGCGGCGTAGGCTTCACGCTTGGCTGGCGCCGGCATACCCGGCAGGTTGATGCCCACGGTTAGCCCCAGGAATTCAAACAGCGGGCGGTTGTTTTCGGCGTCACGCTGGGCCAGATAGTCGTTAACGGTCACCACATGAACGCCTTTACCGGTCAGGGCATTCAAATAGGCGGGCAGCGTCGCGGTCAGGGTTTTACCTTCACCGGTACGCATCTCCGCGATGCAGCGTTCGTTCAGTACCATACCACCAAGCATCTGGACATCGAAGTGACGCATGCCGAAAACACGCTTACTGGCTTCGCGAACCACGGCAAAAGCTTCCGGCAGCAGCGATTCCAGAGACTCATCCTTTTCCAGACGCGCGCGGAATTCCGCCGTCTTGCCTTTCAGCTCTTCATCGGAAAGTTTTTCCAGCGCCGGCTCAAGGCTGTTAATTTTTGCTACCACTTTGCGCATGCGGCGCAGGGTACGATCGTTTCGACTACCAAAGACTTTCGTTAATAATTTAATTAGCATGATAATAAAATCTCAGACGCCCCATCAGTCGCGGGGAAATAAAATAAAAAAACAGATAACCCGATTAAGCGAGGCGCTGAGGTCCGGCGCGAATGCCGCGAACCTGGCTCAGCCAGTTTTTCACGCTAAAGCGATGCGCGGGAGGAAATGCGGCCAGCCGCGTGCTGTGAATAGCCGGAGGTTTGCCCTGCTGGGTCAGCAACGCGCTTAGCGTATCCAGCAGCGCGAACTGCTGAGCCTTCAGGGGGAGAGGAGCCTCTGACGCCGGCAGCGCCTGAGGCGTCATGGCGAAAGAGAGATGACGAATAACCGTTCGAATGGCGTGCTGGTGCCAGTAATCAACGCTGAAAGACGCGCGCCGGTTAGCATCCTGTAAAAGCACCAGACCTGAGAAGTCCAGCACCGGACGGCGTTCCGGATTACTGGCTGCGGCTTCCGCTTGCGTTCCCGTACCGGCAGCATTGTTCAGCGCAGGCAGGCCAAGGCTGGCCGCGACCATCCCCAGAAGGAGATGCGGCCAGAAATAGCGCCTGCCGAATTGTCGCCATCGAACAAGGATGCCAGTCACTCAAGTCACCAGAAGTTTAACAGATGGGCGTAGCCCGCATTTCAGAACGTGAAAATTTGTGCCAGATAGTACCATCAATCCCGCCTGGCGGCATCTGTAATCATTGGGCGCCCGGCGCGGATCGCCTAATAAAAAGGCAGTTGCATCGCAGGAAAAGAAATCGAGATGAAAAGAAAGCCGGAAAACAGACATGACAAAAACGACTGATCCCCCTGGCCGGAGAGAGTGCCAGGTAAATCAGCCGTCTTTTTCAGTCAGGCGCGTTGTGCTACGCCAGAACCAGTGACGGTGCTTTGAATGCCACCGGAAGTTCGGCTTCGTCCTCGAAGGTCACATACTCCCAGGCTTCCTGTTTTGCCAGAACCGCCTGCAGAAGTTTGTTGTTCAGTGCATGCCCTGATTTATAGGCAGTGAAGGCACCAATGATATTGTGACCGCACATGAACAGATCGCCAATAGCGTCCAGCATTTTGTGACGCACGAACTCGTCTTCAAAACGCAGGCCGTCTTCATTCAGCACGCGGTAATCGTCGACGACGATAGCGCAATCGAAACTGCCGCCCAGGCACAAACCGCGGGACTGCAGATATTCGATATCACGCATAAAGCCAAAGGTACGCGCGCGGCTGATCTGACGCATAAAGGCATCGGCCGAGAAGTTCATGCAGTAACGCTGGCTGCTGGCATCAATCGCCGGATGGTTAAAATCGATGGTAAAGTCCAGCGAAAAACCATTGAACGGCTTGAATTCAGCCCACTTGTCACCATCCTCAACCCGAACGGCCTCTTTAATGCGAACGAACTTCTTGGCCACGTTGAGTTCATCAATGCCGGCATCCAGCAGCAGATAAACAAAGGGCGCGGCGCTGCCATCCATAATTGGAACTTCCGGCGCATCGACTTCAACAACAATGTTGTCGATACCCAGACCGGCCAGAGCAGCATTCAGATGCTCTACGGTGGAAATCCGCACATCATGCTCGTTCACCAGGCAAGTGCAGAGCATGGTATCCCGCACGGATTTGGCATCTGCCGGAAAATCAACCGGTGGATTCAAGTCTGTGCGACGATAGATGACCCCGGTATTGGCCGGCGCAGGGCGCAACGTCAGCGTGACTTTTTTGCCGGTATGCAAACCGACACCCGTCGCCTGAACGATACGTTTTAATGTCCGTTGTTTGATCATCGTTTTATCTCGCCAAATTACTCATCCAACCGAAAGTGTACATCACATTCGGCGGGGCATTGTAGCACATCGGGCTATAAAACCCAAACTTCCGGTTAATTCTTAATCCGCCTGCTTACGCAGAAATGCCGGGATATCAAGATAATCCGGTTCTTTTGCCGCCTGGCCACTGTTGTCATTGACTACTTTACCTACGGTTTTCTGCTCCTGCGTCAGCGGAGCCATACCGTGCTGCTGGTAACGATCCATCACCGGCTGCTGTACCTGCTGCTGCTTGTTGGTCACCAGAGTTATCTCAGGACGCTTGTCCATGCCGATACCGGTAGCCACCACGGTAACACGCAGTTCATCGTTCATATCCGGATCCAGCGAAGTGCCGATAACCACGGTAGCGTTGTCGGAAGCAAACGCGCGGATAGTGTTACCCACGGTTTCGAACTCATCCAGACGCAGGTCGAAGCCAGCGGTAATGTTGACCAGAACGCCGCGCGCGCCGGACAAATCGATGTCTTCCAGCAGCGGGCTGGAGATCGCCATTTCGGCCGCTTCTTCGGCGCGATCTTCGCCATTAGCGACGCCGGAACCCATCATCGCATAGCCCATTTCGGACATCACGGTACGAACGTCCGCAAAGTCAACGTTCATCAGGCCCGGGCGGGTAATCAGCTCGGCAATGCCCTGTACCGCGCCTTTCAGCACATCGTTAGCCGCGCCGAAGGCATCCAGCAGAGAGATACCGCGGCCCAGAACTTTAAGCAGCTTATCGTTGGGAATGGTGATCAATGAGTCCACGTGCTTGGACAGTTCAGTGATCCCCTGTTCCGCGAAGGCCATACGCTTCTTGCCTTCAAAATTGAACGGCTTGGTCACAACGGCTACGGTCAGAATGCCCAGGTCCTTAGCCACTTCGGCTACGACCGGCGCCGCACCGGTGCCGGTACCGCCACCCATGCCTGCCGCGATAAACACCATGTCCGCACCTTCCAGCGCGGCGCGCAGCGCCTCGCGGTCTTCATCGGCCGCATTGCGCCCCACTTCCGGGTTCGCCCCTGCGCCCAGACCTTTGGTAATGCCGCTACCAATCTGGATGGTCTGCCCTACCGCCGTCTTACGCAATGCCTGAGCATCGGTATTGACTGCGAAGAACTCTACGCCTTCGATGCGCTCGCGCACCATGTGCTCTACGGCGTTGCCGCCGCCGCCACCGACGCCGATGACTTTAATCACCGCGTCGTTGGTTAGTTCCATAGGTTCAAACATAGTTTCTCTCCGTTTTGTGCCTGTCGCCTGAGACCGCTAATTTTCTACGGTCTCTTAAAAAAATTAAAACTCTTTTCTCAGCCAGGTATTGATTCGCTTAATCCATGAACCGACTGATGCTCGTTTTTCCACTTCCGCCTCACCACTCAGGTGGGACTCTTTCCCATAATGCAGCAGTCCGACCGCCGTTGAGTAGTAAGGTTCCTGGGCGTAATCCGTTAGCCCGGTAATATTAAGTGGCTGCCCGATACGTACCTGCGTATGGAAGACACGCTGCGCGCAGGCGGCCAGTCCTTCAATTTGCGCAGCGCCGCCAGTCAGGACGATACCCGCTGCCAGGTGATGCTTCACACCCTGCTGGCGCAGTTGCTCCTGCAGTTGCAAAATCTCTTCATTAACCAAATTAAGCAGCTCGGTATAACGCGGTTCGATCACTTCCGCCAGCGTCTGCCGCTGCAGGCTACGCGGTGGTCGGCCCCCTACGCTTGGGACTTCCACGCTTTCGTCTTTGCCAACCAGTGACCCCAGCGCACAGCCATGGCGCACTTTAATGGCTTCAGCATCGCTCGGCGGCGTACCGAAGGCGTATGCGATATCGCTGGTCACGACATTCCCGGCATAGGGAATGACCTTAGTGTGGCGCAGCGCGCCGCCGGTATAGACGGCCATATCCATTGTACCACCGCCGATATCGACAACGCAGACGCCCAGCTCACGTTCGTCCTCTGTCAGGACCGAATAACTCGCCGCCAGACCCGCGAAAATAAGTTGGTCAACTTTCAGGCCGCAACGTTCCACGGCCTTAACAATGTTTTTCGCCATATCGTTATGGCAGGTGATCAGGTGCACTTTGGCCTGCATCCTGACTCCGGAAAGCCCGACCGGATTTTTAATCCCTTCCTGGTAATCGATAGCATATTCCTGAGGAATAACGTGAAGAACCCGGTGTTCATCGCGCACACGTACCGACTTTGCGGTGTGGACGACATTTTCCACGTCTTCCTGAGTCACCTCTTCTTCCGAGATAGGCACCATGCCTATCTCGTTCTGACAGCTGATATGCTTACCCGAAAGCGCCAGATAAACCGAGGAGATCTGGCAGTCGGCCATCAGTTCGGCCTGATCGATGGCACGCTGTACGCACTTCACCACCGATTCCAGATCGTTAACGCCACCCTTATCCATCCCTCGCGACGGGCAACTGCCCACGCCAATGATATTCACAATACCGTCGGGCAGAACTTCCCCGACTAAAGCGGCCACCTTCGCAGTGCCAATCTCCAGTCCTACTACCAGTTTTCTGTCCGTCGATTTAATCATCGTTGCTCTGCCTGTGCCTGATTCTGTTGTTGATTAAGTTCCTCGACAGGGGCCGGCGCCCAACCGACCGCTGCGCCTGAGTCATAGCGCAGATCGACATAGCTGATTATTTTGCCGTCGGCCTGTGCCTGCTGTTGCAGAACCGGGTAGAGTTCCACAAAGCGATTCAGACGTTTCATCGTATCGCCCCGACCCAGATTGAGCTTAATATCATTATTAAGCGTTAAGACCCAGGAACGACGGGCGGTCATCGCCGCCTCTTTCAACGTAAACCTGGCTTTCGCCAGCACTTCACTCATGTCGCGATAGCCCGTAAGCACCTCTTTTTCGCTACCTTCCGGGCCAAAAAGCTTCGGCAACGACTGGTTGCGGGTGCGAGACGCTGGCACGCTGAAGGAATTTCCCGCAGCATCAACCATATGCTGGTCATTCCACCGCGCCATGGGCACATATTCAACCAGATGAATCTTCAATTCGTCCGGCCATTGTTTTCTGACGCTCGCCTGCTTAATCCACGGCAGACGTTCAATTTGCTGCTGGATGATATTCACATCCTGCGTCATAAAGGTGCCAGGCGCCCCCAACGACATAATCGACTGCCGGATATCGTCGTTGCGCGTGTAGTGGCGCTCTCCGGTCAGCACCAGCTTCGAGAGCGGCAAACGCTGGGCATCTTCCATCCAGCCGATCACCATCCAGCCGCCAATCACGACCGACATCACCACCGCCAGCAGGAAAATAATGCCAGCCAGGCGCGTGCCGTTATTGCGGCCGGAGGTTTTCTCTTCCTCCCGGGGGCGAGTATTCAGAGCAGCCTGCGACATATCAGTCCGCCAGCTCCAGAATACGCGCCACCAGCTGCGAGAAGCTCATCCCCATCTGACGCGCCGCCATCGGCACCAGACTGTGGCTGGTCATACCCGGCGCGGTGTTCACTTCCAGCAACCGGAAGCTACCGTCGCCGTCTTCCATCACGTCCACGCGTCCCCAACCGCCGCAGCCCAGCACTTTCCAGGCGCGGATAGCCAGATCCTGCAGTTGCGCCTCTCGTTCATCGCTCAACCCCGCCGGACAGAAATACTGCGTTTCGTCCGACAGATACTTGGCTTCATAATCGTAAAAGGTGCCCGCCGGCTGAATACGGATGGAAGGCAGCGTCTCTTCCCCCAGTATCGCCACGGTATACTCCGGGCCACTCAGCCATTTTTCGACCAGTACTTCATCGTCGTACTTAAACGCCAGTTCCAGCGCATCCGCCAGTTCATCAGCGGTGGTCACTTTCGACATGCCGACGCTCGAACCTTCGCGGCTCGGCTTGATAATGACCGGCATTCCCAGCGCCGCTACCCGGCTGGCCAGATCCGCCGTGAAGCCATCGTGGGCGTTCAGCGCCACGGAAGGCGCCACCGGCAATCCGGCGCCCTGCCACAGCAGCTTGGTGCGCAGTTTATCCATGGTGATGGCGGAAGCCATCACGCCGCTGCCGGTGTAGGGCATCCCCATCAGATCCAGCATGCCCTGTAACGTGCCGTCTTCGCCGCCGCGCCCGTGCAGCGCGATAAAGACCTTGTCGTAGCCCTCTTCTTTCAGAGAGGTCACGGGGATATCCCGCGGATCTACCGCATAAGCGTCGATGCCCGCCTCGCGCAGACCAGCCAGCACTGCGCTTCCGGACTGTAGCGACACGTCGCGCTCGGCCGAATTCCCACCCAGCAGGACGGCAACTTTCTCAGCCATGTTGATCCTCCTCCTGAGTTTGGGGCTGTAATTTGATTTCAGCCAGTTTTTTTGCGATTTTCCCGACGTTCCCGGCACCTTGCACCAGGATCAGGTCATTTCCTGTCAAAACTGGCGCCAGGATCGTCGCAATCTGATCGGCGTCCGGCACCAGGATCGGATCCACCATACCGCGGCCGCGAATGGTTCGGCACAGCGAGCGGCTATCGGCCCCTGGAATCGGCGCTTCACCGGCCGAATACACTTCCAGCATCAGCAACGCGTCTACCTGCGACAGTACCCCGGCGAAGTCATCATAAAGATCCCGGGTGCGGGTATAACGATGCGGCTGGAAGATCATCACCAGGTTTTTATCCGGCCAACCGGCGCGCGCGGCCTTAATAGTGGCATCCACTTCGGTCGGGTGATGGCCATAGTCGTCCACCAGCATGGCGCTCCCCGCCTTACCGTTAACCGGCGCCAGCGGGTACTCGCCCAGGAAGTCGAAGCGTCGGCCGGTACCCTGGAAGCGCTCAAGCGCCCGCAGGATGGCTTCATCGTCAATGCCTTCTTCGGTGGCCACGGCTACCGCCGCCGCCGCGTTAAGCGCGTTATGGCGTCCGGGCGCATTGAGCCGTACCGCAATGGCCGGTTTATCCTGACGCACCAGGGTAAACAGGCCACAGGCGCCGCTCTGGCGATACTCTTCAATCCGCACATCCGCATCGTCGCTAAAACCGTAAGTGGTCACCTGACGTCCGACCCGCGGTAGCAGCTCGCGAATGACGCCATCGTCCACACACATTACCGCACGACCGTAAAACGGCAGATTGTGCAGAAAGTTAATAAACGTCTGCTTCAAATTTTCGAAGTCGCCCTGGTAGGTATCCATATGGTCGGCTTCAATATTGGTGACTACCGCCACCATCGGCTGCAGGTGCAGGAAGGAGGCGTCGCTCTCATCAGCTTCCGCGATCAGATACCGGCTGCTACCCAGTCGCGCATGGGTGCCGGCCGACTTCACCAACCCGCCGTTCACAAAGGTGGGATCCAGTCCCGCCTCGGCATATATGCTTGCCACCATCGCCGTGGTGGTGGTTTTACCGTGGGTACCGGCAATTGCAATACCGTGGCGGAAGCGCATCAGCTCCGCCAGCATCTCCGCCCGACGAATCACCGGGATCCGCAGCTCGTGTGCTGCCACAATCTCCGGGTTATCCTGAGTGATAGCGGATGAAACCACCACCACGCTGGCATCCCGCACGTTTTCCGGACGGTGATTGAAGTAAATGGTCGCGCCAAGCTCAGACAACTGCCGGGTAACCGGGTTCGGCGCCAGATCGGAACCGCTGATCTGGTAACCTTCATTCGCCAGCACTTCCGCGATGCCGCCCATGCCGGCCCCGCCGATGCCAACGAAGTGTATGTGCCGGACGCGACGCATCTCGGGCACGATTGAACGCAGTTTCGCCAGTTGTTGTGTATTCATTCTTTAATACCCACGGCGCAATCAGCGCCTTACCTCTTCAATATCACTCCGGGGCACAAAATCGCGCCCGAATCATCAGGCCAGCGCCGCAGCGCTAACCTCCTTCGCCACACGCTCTGTAGCATCAGGAATAGCAGCCGCGCGCGCGCGCCCGGCCATGGTCAATAAGGTTGCGCGATCCCAGCCGCCCAGCGTTTCTGCCACCGCGTCCACGGTGAACTGCGGCTGCTCCAGGATCTTCGCCGCTCCCGCCTTTTCAAGCGGCAGCGCATTCCAGTACTGCTGACGATCTTTGTGCTGGAACGGCACAAACAGCGCCGCTACGCCCGCGGCCGCAATCTCACTGACCGTCAGAGCGCCGGAGCGGCAGACCACCACATCGGCCCAGCCCCATGCCTGAGCCATATCGTCGATAAATTCCGCGATCCGGTGCTGAGGCTGGCCAGCGGCGGCATAAGCCTGCTCCACCTCTTGCTGCGCGCCCTTGCCGGTCTGATGCCAGATAGTCACGCTATCGCCCAGCCGCGCCGCCACCTGCGGCATCGTCTGGTTCAGGATACGCGCCCCCTGGGAGCCGCCAACCACCAGAACTCGCACCGGGCCTTCACGGCCTGCGAAACGCACCTCGGGCGCTGGCAGCGCCAGCACGTCGCTGCGCACCGGGTTGCCCACCACTTCCGCATTGGGAAAAGCGCCGGGAAATGCCTGCATCACCGTGCGGGCAATCTTCGCCAGCCACTTGTTGGTGAGGCCGGCAATACCATTCTGTTCGTGCAACACTACCGGGATACCCAGCGACCAGGCCGCCAGGCCGCCAGGGCCGGAAACATATCCGCCCATGCCCAGCACCACGTCCGGCTTAAAGCGCTTCATAATGGCCCGTGCCTGACGCCATGCGTTGAAAATGCGCAGCGGCGCCAGCAGTTGCGCCTTCAGCCCTTTGCCGCGTAGCCCGGAAATACGGATAAAATCGATATCGATACCGTGCTTTGGCACCAGATCCGCCTCCATGCGATCGGCGGTACCCAACCAGCGAACCTCCCAGCCCTGGGAATGTAAATGGTGCGCGACCGCCAGGCCCGGAAATACGTGCCCGCCAGTACCACCCGCCATCACCATTAACCGCTTCGTCATCGCGTAGCACCTCTCGTCACCGCCTGGCCTTTAGCCAGCCGGGTTTCATAATCAATTCGCAGCAGCATCATAATGGCCGTCGACATGATAAGCAGGCTCGAACCACCGTAACTGATAAGCGGTAACGTCAGGCCTTTAGTCGGTAACATACCGGCCGCGGCCCCAACGTTGACCAGCGCCTGGAAGCTAAACCAGATACCGATAGAGCAGGCCAGGAAGCCAGCGAAACGCTGGTTCATATCCAGCGCTTTGCGCCCTATCGACATTGCGCGAAAGGCCACGAAGAATACCATCAAAAGCGCCAGCACCACACCGATATATCCCAGCTCTTCACCGATGATGGAGAAGATAAAGTCGGTGTGTGCTTCGGGCAGATACTCCAGTTTCTGAACCGAGTTCCCCAGCCCTTGCCCCCAGAATTCGCCGCGCCCGAAGGCCATCAGAGACTGGGTAAGCTGATAACCACTGCCAAAGGGATCTTCCCAGGGGTTCCAGAATGAAGTGACGCGCCGCATACGATAAGGCTCCGCCAGAATCAGCAAAATCACCGCCGAAATCCCCATGCCGATAATCGCCAGGAACTGCCACAGCTTAGCCCCCGCCAGGAACAGCATCGCCAGCGTGGTGACAAACAGCACCACGACGGTACCGAGATCCGGCTGTGCCAACAGCAGAATCGCCATGACCAGGATAACCCCCATCGGCTTCAGGAAGCCGCGCAGGTTGTTACGGACTTCGTCGACCTTGCGCACCAGATAGTTCGCCAGGTAACAGAACAGGGACAGCTTGGAAAACTCCGCGGGCTGTATACGCAGCGGCCCCAGCGAAATCCAGCGCGAAGCGCCGTTTACCGAGCTTCCCACCACCAGCACGATCAAAAGCATCGCGATCGAAGCCAGCAGCATCACCGCGCTGTAGCGCTGCCAGAACGCCATCGGCAGACGCAGAGTGACCATGGCCAGTAAAAAGGCCAGCACCAGGTAGATGGCGTCGCGCTTGGCGAACAGGAAAGGATCGTCCGCCAGACGCTGGCCCACGGGCATAGACGCCGAAGTCACCATAATGAAACCAATAGCCGCCAGTCCGAAGGTTAACCACAGCAGCACGCGGTCGTAGAGCACCATGCTGTTGTCGTCCGCTTCGCGGGAGCCCATCACCCAGCCCCTGAGCGCAGTAAAGAGCCATGCCAGCAGCGCGCCAATAGCACCGCCGCCCGGTATATGTGGCATGCGCGGCATTCTAAAATGCGGGAGAGAGAGTCGCATCAGCCCAACTCCTTCGCCAGTTGCGTGAAGTTATCTCCACGCTGTTCAAAATTTTTAAACTGATCGAGGCTGGCGCAGGCCGGTGACAGTAGCACCATATCACCGGGACGAACCCGGGGAGCGATCAGGCGCATGGCCTGCTCCATAGTTTCAGTCTGCTCCGCGATCTCCGGACGCAGCGCCGCCAGCTCGCCGCCATCGCGGCCAAAGCAATAAAGACGGATACGATCGCCCTGCAGGTAGCGGCTCAGCGGCGTAAAGTCCGCCGATTTGCCATCGCCGCCCAGCAGCAAATGCAGCGTGCCAGCCACCTGCAGACCATTCAACGCAGCCTCGGTACTGCCCACATTGGTTGCCTTCGAATCGTTAATCCAGCGCACACCGTTGTGATCCAGCACCAGCTGGAAACGGTGCGGCAGGCCGCCAAAAGTGGTCAGCGCCCGCAGGCTACTGGCTCTGGGCAGTGCTACCGCATCCGCCAGCGCCAGCGCCGCCAGGGCGTTGCTGTAGTTATGCTGCCCGACCAGCTGCATCTCATTAACGTTCAGAACCTTCTCGCCGCGTACCCGCAGCCAGGTGTCGCCCTGCTGGCGGTTAAGGTGATAATCCCCGACATCCACCCCAAAGCTGACGCAGCGCTCATCGGCGCCGCGCACCGGCATGGTCAGAGCATCATCGGCGTTCACCACGCACACCGCCGCATTTTCATAGATACGCAGTTTAGCGCCGCGATACTGCTGCAGGCCAAGCGGATAGCGGTCCATGTGATCTTCAGTGACATTCAGCACCGTGGCCGCCGCTGCTTTCAGGCTGGATGTGGTTTCCAGTTGGAAGCTGGACAGTTCCAGGACATACAGCTCACGCTCGGCGTCCAGCAGCATCAGTGCCGGTAAACCGATATTACCGCCGACGCCGACGTTAACCCCGGCGGCGATTGCCATTTCCCCCACCATGCGGGTGACGGTGCTTTTACCATTAGAGCCGGTGATAGCCACAATCGGTGCCTGCGCCTCGCGGCAGAACAGCTCGATGTCGCCAACGATCTCCACTCCGGCATCAGCCGCAGCAGCCAGAGCCGGCGTCGCCAGCGCAATACCCGGACTGGCGACGATCAGGTCGGCTTCCAGCAGCCAGTCTTCATTCAGACCGCCCAGGTGACGTTCGATTTCCGGCGCCAGCTTATCCAGTCCGCCGGGCGAAATACGGGTGTCCATGACGCGCGGCGTCACACCGCGCGTCAGGAAAAACTCCACGCAGGAGAGCCCGGTCATGCCCAGGCCGATAATGACTACCTTTTTCCCCTGGTAATCCGCCATCGTTAACGTACCTTCAGCGTCGCCAGACCAATCAGGACCAGCATCAGTGAAATAATCCAGAAGCGCACAATGACGCGCGGTTCCGGCCAGCCTTTCAGCTCATAGTGGTGATGGATAGGCGCCATTCGGAAGATGCGCTGACCGCGCAGCTTGAAGGAGCCCACCTGCAAAATAACCGACAGCGTCTCCACCACGAAGACCCCGCCCATAATGACCAGCAGAAATTCCTGACGCAGCAGCACCGCAATAACGCCCAGCGCGCCGCCCAGAGCCAGCGATCCCACATCGCCCATAAAAACCTGCGCCGGATAGGTGTTAAACCACAAGAAGCCCAGCCCGGCACCAACAATAGCCGTACAGACAATCACCAGCTCCCCTGCGTGACGCAGATAGGGAATGTGCAGGTAACTGGCGAAGTTCATGTTCCCGGTCGCCCAGGCCACCAGCGCAAAACCTGCGGCGACCAGCACCGTCGGCATAATCGCCAGACCATCCAGACCATCTGTCAGGTTGACCGCATTACCGGTACCAACAATCACAAAGTAGGCCAGCAAAATGTAGAAAATCCCCAACTGGGGCATCACATCTTTAAAGAACGGCACCACCAGCTCGGTGGCCGGGGTTCCCTTGCCGGTAATATAGAGGACGAAAGCCACCACCAGCGCGATAGCGGACATCCAGAAATATTTCCAGCGCGCCACCAGCCCTTTAGTATCCTTGCGCACCACTTTGCGATAATCGTCCACAAAGCCCACGATGCCGTAACCCACCAGCACGAACAGTACGCACCAGACGTAAGGGTTGGAAGGATAAGCCCACATCAGCACGGAGATCACAATCGACGTCAGGATCATCAGTCCACCCATAGTCGGCGTTCCACGCTTGCTGAAGTGGGACTCCGGCCCGTCGTTACGAACCACCTGCCCGAAAGAGAGCTCCTGCAAACGGGCGATCAGACGCGGCCCCATCCACAACGAGATAAACAGCGCTGTCAGCAGGCTGACGATGGCCCTGAACGTCAGATACGAAAAGACGTTAAAGCCAGAATAAAATTGGACCAGATGCTCGGCCAGCCAGACTAACATGTCCCCTTCTCCTGTAATGCTTGCACTACCTGCTCCATGGCAGAGCTACGTGAACCTTTCACTAAAATCGTTACCGTGGCATTTTCGGCAAGCAGCGTTTTAAGGCGCGCCACCAGAGCCGGCTTATCATTAAAATGTTCGCCCACGCCGCTCGCGCGGCTCAGCGCCTGACTCAGAACACCAACGCTCAGCACCTTGTCGATGCCCGCTGCGCGAGCCGCCTCGCCCACCTGGCGGTGGCACACTTGTGCTTCGCTCCCTAACTCGCCCATATCGCCCACCACCAGCACGCGCTGGCCAGGCATTTCCGCCAGAACCTGCACCGCGGCGGTCATTGAGCCCACATTGGCGTTATAGCTGTCGTCCAGCAGCAGTTGATTCTCTGCCAGTCGAATGGGAAACAGACGGCCCGGCACCGCTTGCAACTGCGCCAGTCCCTGCTGTACCGCCTGCGGCGCAGCGCCAACCGCCATCGCCAGAGCCGTCGCAGCCAGCGCATTAGCGATGTTATGGCGCCCGGGCAGCGGCAGCGTCACTTCGAACGCCCCGTCAGGCGCGTTCAGCGTGAAGTGCGTGCCGTCTGCGCCAATCCGCACATCGCTGGCGCTGAAATCGCAGCCGGCGGCATCGGGAGAAAAACGCCAGGTGCGGCGATCGCCGATGATCCCGCGCCAGTTGTCCAGATCGTTGCTGTCGGCATTAATAATTGCCGTGCCGTCAGGGGCAAGGCCTTCGAAGATCTCACCCTTCGCTTTCGCAACGCCGGCAAGCGACCCGAAGCCTTCGAGATGCGCCGCCGCCAGGTTGTTAACCAGCGCCGCTTCCGGCCGGGTCAGACTGGTGGTCCAGGCGATTTCGCCCTGATGGTTCGCCCCCAGTTCAATCACCGCGTATTCATGTTCCGGCGCCAGACGCAGCAGCGTCATCGGCACGCCGATATCGTTGTTCAGATTGCCTTCGGTATAAAGGGTATTACCGCACTGGCGCAGAATCGCCGCGGTCATCTCTTTCACCGAAGTTTTCCCGGAAGAGCCGGTCAGAGCGACGATCCGGGTCGGCACCTGCTGGCGCACCCAGGCAGCCAGCAGACCGAAGGCGTGGCGGGTATCCTCAACCACCACCTGCGGCGCCTTAACGGCCAGTTCACGGCTCACCAGTAACGCGCCGGCGCCGCTTTCCAGCGCCTGCGCGGCAAAATCATGGGCGTCGAAACGCTCGCCCTTCAACGCCACAAACAGACAACCCGGCGTGATTTTACGCGTATCGGTGGCGACCGCGTCGATAGTGCCATCAGCACCGACCAGGCGGCCATTCACCGCCTGCGCCAGCTGGCTCAGAGACAGGCTAATCATGCCATCACTCCCAGCAGTCGCGCGACGGTGACGCGATCCGAATAATCCAGCCGGCGATTGCCGACTATCTGGTAATCTTCGTGACCTTTGCCTGCAACCAGCACCACATCATCGGCTCCTGCTTGCATAATGGCATTAGTCACCGCTTCAGCACGGCCCGCAACCACCCGGGCATGTCCCGCGTCGGTCATACCGGCCAGGATATCCTCAACGATGGCTCGCGGCTCTTCGGTACGGGGATTGTCATCCGTCACCACCACGATATCGGCGAACTCTTCGGCCACCGCGCCCATCAGCGGGCGTTTACCTTTATCGCGATCGCCGCCGCAGCCGAAGACGCACCACAGCTGGCCTTTACAGTGCAAACGCGCCGCTTCCAGCGCTTTTTCCAGCGCATCTGGCGTGTGGGCGTAATCCACGACCACGGTCGGTTTACCCGGTGCTGTGAAAACTTCCATCCGGCCACACACCGGCTGAAGCCGAGCGGCGCTTTCCGTCAGTTTCTCCAGCGGATAGCCCAGGGAGAGCAGCGTCGCCAGCGCCAGCAGCAGATTGCTGACGTTAAAAGCCCCCATCAGACGGCTTTCGATTGCACCTTCGCCCCAGCTTGAGTTAAAGCGGATAGTGGCGCCACTGTCGTGGTAGTCGACACCGGTCGCCTTCAGCCAGCGGCCATGGCAGTTCGGGTTAATTCGATCTTCCATCGAAACCGCCACCGCATCCGGCAGTCGTTCCAGCCAGCGCCGGCCAGTTTCATCGTCGGCATTGATAATCGCCTGACCGTGGTGATGGGTGGAGAAAAGCTGCCATTTGGCCTCTTCGTAATTCGCCATATCACCGTGATAATCGAGATGATCGCGGCTTAAATTGGTGAAAACAGCGGCCGCGAAATGCAGCGCGGCAACGCGATGCTGCACCAGGCCGTGAGAAGAAACTTCCATCGCGGCAAAGGTCGCGCCTTGTTCTTTCAGACCCGCCAGCACCTGCTGAACATCGACCGCAGAGCCTGTGGTGTTTTCAGTCGGCGCCACCTGGCCGAGCAGCCCGTTGCCCACAGTCCCCATCACCGCGCTGGTTTCACCTATCAGTTGCGCCCACTGAGCCAGCAGTTGTGTCGTCGTGGTTTTTCCGTTAGTTCCGGTAACCCCGACCAGACGTAAGTGGTGCGATGGAGAACCGTAAAAGCGACCAGCCAGCGCGGACAGACGCTGATTAAGCTGGCTTAACCAGATAACCGGCACGCCGTGGACTTCGCGCACCTCACCATCGGCAGCTTCGCCATCGGCTTCCGCGACCACAGCGGCAACGCCCTGCGCTATCGCCTGCGGAATAAAACGACGTCCATCAGCCTGATGACCTTTTACGGCAACAAAGAGATCCCCCGACGCCGCCACGCGGCTGTCGAGCGTCATCTCCCGAAGCGTTCGCTCCGGTGCCTGTGGCGCCCAGGGAGCCACCAGGTCATGCAAATTACGATCTGCCACCCGTTTTCCCACCTTCATTAATCACAAATTCGTTTTTATCGTTCGTTGGCAACGCATCCGGCTCGACGTTCATGGTACGCAGAACGCCGCCCATGATGGCGCCAAATACCGGCGCTGAAACGGCGCCGCCATAGTATTTGCCCGCCTGCGGATCGTTGATGACCACGACCAGCGCAAAACGCGGATTGCTGGCAGGCGCGACACCCGCGGTGTAAGCAATATATTTGTTGATGTAGCGTCCATCAGGGCCGACCTTCTTGGCGGTACCGGTCTTGATGGCGATTCGGTACCCCTTAATTGCCGCCTTCACCCCGCCGCCGCCGGGTAGCGCCACGCTCTCCATCATGTGAACCACCGTTCGTACGATGGACTCCTGGAAAATACGCTCGCCGGGTACCGGCGGATCGACCTTAGTGATAGACAGGGGGCGATACACCCCGAAGCTACCGATTGTTGCGTAGACTCGCGCTAACTGTAACGGCGTTACCATTAGCCCGTAGCCGAAAGAGAAGGTGGCCCTCTCTAAGTCAGACCACCGTTGTTTTTTTGGATATAAGCCACTGCGTTCTCCGACCAACCCCAAATTGGTCGATTTTCCCAATCCAAAGCGTGAGTAAGTATCTACTAACGCAGAGGACGGCATCGCTAACGCCAGCTTGGAGACGCCGACGTTACTCGACTTCTGCAGAATTCCGGTGACGGTCAGCTCGCTGTAGCGCGCCACGTCCCGAATTTCATGTCCGCTTATCCGGTAGGGAATCGTGTTCAGCACGCTGTTTTCCCGTACCACACCGCGCTGGAGCGCGGTCATAACCACCATGGGCTTCACCGTAGAGCCCGGTTCGAATACGTCGGTGATGGTTCGGTTACGCATCACCTCTTTCGGCGTTCCCGCCAGATTGTTCGGGTTGTACGACGGGCTGTTCGCCATCGCCAGAATCTCGCCGGTGTTAACGTCCACTAACACTGCGCTGCCCGATTCCGCTTTGTTAAACGCCACTGCGTTATTGAGTTCGCGATACACCAGCGCCTGCAGGCGCTCGTCGATACTCAACGCCAGGTTATGAGCCGCCTGGCTATCGGTCGAAGAGATATCTTCGATCACCCGACCGTAACGATCCTTACGCACAATGCGCTCACCGGGCTGCCCGGTCAGCCACTTGTCAAAACTCTTCTCAACGCCTTCTATCCCTTGACTGTCGACGTTAGTGAAGCCGATAACCTGGGCGGTCACCGCTCCCGCGGGATAGTAACGACGGGACTCTTTGCGCAGATGAATCCCCGGCAGTTTGAGCTTCTTGATGTAGTCGCCGATATCCGGGTTAACCTGACGCGCCAGATAGATAAAGCGCCCTCTGGGGTTAGCGTTTACTCGCTTCGCCACCTGATCCAGCGGCATCTTCAGCGCATCCGCCAGCGCCTGCCAGCGGTTGTCGAGAGTGATCCCCCCGGCGGCATGCAGCTCTTTCGGGTCAGCCCAGACGGCGCTCACCGGTACCGAAACCGCCAGCGGGCGACCGCCACGATCGGTAATCATGCCGCGCGCGGTGGATACTTCCTGCACGCGCAGCGAACGCATATCTCCCTGGCGAACCAGCATGTCGGGATTAATAATCTGTAACCAGGCCACGCGTCCCAGCAGAAATGCCAGTGCCAACAGGATGCAGCCGCACAGCAACGCAAAACGCCAACTGATAAAGTTGGCCTGTTCGTCCTGACGTTTTGGTTTTTGCGATCTCGTCGCGGCTCTCATTGGTTATCGGGTTCCTTAGACTTCATCAAAAACATCTACTTCTGCACCACGATATTTTCCTGTGCCGGATCCACGTGCTGCATATGCAGTTTCTCCGTGGCCGTGCGTTCCACCCGGCTGTGATCGCCGAGGGCATTCTCTTCCAGAATCAGGTTGCGCCATTCAATATCCAGCGCGTCGCGTTCCAGTACCAGCTGCTCGCGCTGCGCGGTAAGCAGACGGGTATGGTGCGCGGTGGTGACCACAAAAATGGCGGTGACGATAATGGCAATGAAAAGACAGAGTGGCAGCTTCCCATATCGCAACAGGTCGCTTCCGATTACGCCAGGCAAGGCATGGCGCTCGTTGCTTCCGATCGACCCGGTTACTTTGCTCAGGGCCTCTGTCACTCTGCTAATCATGCGTTCGTCCTCTCTGCAATACGCAGAACTGAACTCCGGGCTCGAGGGTTGTCCGCCACTTCTTCTGCACCCGGCATCATTTTTCCTATTATTTTCAGCTGGCGACCGCCCAATTGGTTAAGCTGCGCTTCCGTCATCGGGATCCCCGCCGGCACCTGAGGCCCACGGCTGTATTCACGCATAAAGCGTTTAACCAGCCTGTCCTCCAGCGAGTGGAAACTGATAATGGAAAGCCGCCCTCCCGGGGCAAGTACGTCCAGCGAGCCTTTTAGCGCCAGCTCTACCTCCTCCAGTTCACTGTTTACCCAGATGCGCACCGCCTGGAAGGTACGGGTCGCGGGGTGTTTATGCTTGTCTTTGACCGGGGTGGCCGCTGCCACCACTTCCGCCAGCTCGCGAGTTCGGGTCATTGGCTGTTCACGGTTGCGCTCGACGATGGCGCGGGCAATACGCTTCGCAAAGCGCTCCTCGCCCCAGGTTTTCAGCACCCGGGCTATCTCATCCTCTTCGGCATCCATCAGCCATTCGGCGGCCGAACGGCCACGGCTGGGATCCATGCGCATATCAAGCGGGCCGTCGCGCATAAAAGAAAAACCACGCTCGGGATCGTCGAGCTGGGGAGAGGAAACCCCAAGGTCAAGCAGAATGCCGTCGATACGGCCGGCAAGCGAGCGCTCGCGCATATAGTCAGCAAGCGCAGAGAAAGGTCCATGAATGATGGAAAAGCGCGGATCGTCGATGGCCTGAGCGGCGGCAATCGCCTGAGGGTCGCGATCGATAGCCAGCAGACGCCCCTCCGGCCCCAGGCGGGACAGAATCAGACGGGAATGACCACCGCGACCAAAAGTGCCATCAATGTAGATACCATCACGACGCGGGTTAAGACCCTCTACGGCTTCGTCGAGCAGTACCGTGGTATGTTTATAATTTTCCATCATTTTTTATAGTGACAAGTCCTGCAGCCGCTCCGACATATCGCCCGCGGAGGATTGCTCAGCGTCAATATCTTCCATGACCTGTTGATGCCAGGTCGCCTCGTCCCACAGCTCAAACTTGTTAAACTGTCCGACCAGCATCACTTCTTTGGAAAGCCCGGCGTGCTGTCTGAGCACCGGCGCCACCAGCAGACGCCCCGCACTATCCATCTGACACTCGCTGGCATGCCCCAACAGCAGTCGCTGTACGCGACGTTCCGCGGGATTCATGCTCGATAAACGCGACAACTTTTGTTCAATAATCTCCCACTCGGGGAGCGGATAAAGCAGCAGGCAGGGGTGATGGATATCAATGGTGCAAACCATTTGACCCATCGCAGTTTCGATCAGCTTTTCCCGATAACGGGTAGGAACGGAAAGCCGCCCCTTGCTGTCGAGATTGACCAACGTTGCCCCACGGAACATGCCAGTCTCACCCTCTCCTCACCCTGTTCACCACTTTATCCCACAAATTCCCACCTGAAGAAGTTTACGGAGCGGAGGAAAAGCTTGTCAAGCCAACACCCATATATAAGAAAGTAAAAAAAGGTCACTGACAGGGGATTAACAGCCTGAGAGAAAACCGCGATTCGGGCGAGACAAAATTAACGCGCTGAATATTTGTAGAAAAATGACTAACAGACATGAAAATCGTAAAAACGGCTGAAGACATCCTGGAAAAAATATTACGTGCTAAGTTTGCGACGCGGGCGGCATTTTAAGGCAATTCGTCAGGCAAGAACAGCGCCAGATGGCGCCTGTACGCAGACGGGGAGCAGCAGAAAGAAAAACAATCGGAATATTTGCTGTTTTTTCACTCCGTTCCGGGATGTGAGTGTAACAAAATCATTCCGGCCTATTAAAAAATTGACGTCGAAGGAGGGAAAAAAGTCTTAACTAAAAAAACCGGTAAGAATTCTCTGTCTATTTTTAACCCCGTGTGACGAGAATAGTCTCAATTATCAGGCAGCCGAAGCTGCCATTTCAATTAAGAGCGGCTCAGATTACCGCGACGCCAAAGATTTCGGCGAATTCGGGTCAACCCGGCCTGGGGTCTGCGCGGTTCGTCCAGGCTGGCCAGCACCAGTTCCAGCACCCGTTCCGCCACTTCACGGTGGCGCTGGGCCACGGCAAGCACCGGACACTGCAGAAAGTCCAGTAGTTCATTATCGCCGAAGGTGGCGATCGCCAGTTCGGAAGGCAGATGCCCTTCGCGACGCAGCGTGACATCCATTACCCCCTGCAACAGCGCGAATGAAGTCGTATACAACGCCTGAGGCATTGGATTGTTATCCAGCCACTGGCCAAAGCTGCGCGCTGCCGCCTCGCGTTCATAGCTGTCGGCGTACAGAAACTGTACTTCGCGCGGATCGTCCTGCCAGGCATCACGAAATCCTTTTTCACGCAGGAAGCTGACCGACAGTTCCGGCAATGCTCCCAAGTAAAGTACGCGCTCGGCCGGAAACTGACGCAGCTCCGCCGCCAGCATACCGGCATCTTCTTCATCCGCCCCCACCACGCTGGTGAAGTGTTCGGGATCCAGGGCACGGTCAAGAGCGATAATGGGGAAAGTTCCGCTGGCCCAGCGCTGGTAGAAGGGGTGCTCCGGCGGCAGCGAAGTGGAGACGATAATGGCATCGACCTGGCGCTGCAGCAGATGCTCAACGCAGCGCATTTCGTTATCCGGCTGATCCTCGGAACAGGCGATAAGCAGTTGATAACCGCGCTGACGCGCCTGACGCTCCAGATAGTTAGCAATACGGGTATAACTGGTGTTTTCCAGATCGGGAATCACCAGGCCGATGGAGCGGGTTCTGCCAGCTCTCAGACCAGCAGCGACGGCATTGGGATGGTAGTTATGCTCACGTACCACCGCCATCACTTTTTCTACGGTCTTATCACTGACACGATACTGTTTTGCCTTGCCATTAATGACGTAGCTCGCCGTGGTGCGGGAAACCCCCGCCAGGCGTGCAATTTCATCCAGTTTCACTATTGCCCCTTAATAGTCGTTAAGCCTCAGCTCTGCTTCCCGCGTTCACACCATCGGCGCGAAGGCCCCCCGAGGTTACATCTTTTAACATCTAAGCGCAGAATAATAACCTGAGCAACCGCTTTTAAATCAGCGTGACTCCGATTTTGCCAAAAAAAACCCGGCATAAATGCCGGGCTTGTGAGCCGTGTCTCTTCACTGGCGCATAATCTTGTCACCGCGCGACAGGCCTACCACGCCAGAGCGAGCGATTTCAACAATGTTTGCGACATCGCGAATGGCGGCCAGGAAAGCATCGAGCTTATCGCTGGTGCCCGCCAGCTGTACCGTATAGAGCGATGGGGTGACGTCAATAATCTGGCCGCGGAAGATCTCCGCGCTGCGTTTGACCTCTTCCCGACCGTAACCGCTGGCCTGCACCTTCACCAGCATCATCTCGCGCTCGACATGGGAGCCCTGTCCCAGTTCGCTGACCCGCAGAACGTCCACCAGCTTATGCAGTTGCTTTTCGATCTGCTCAATGATTTTCTCATCGCCCACGGTCTGAATCGTCATACGCGACAGCGTGGGATCGTCGGTTGGCGCTACCGTCAGGCTTTCAATATTGTAACCTCGCTGGGAGAACAGCCCGACAACGCGCGACAGCGCACCCGATTCGTTTTCCAGTAATACAGATAATATCCGGCGCATAATCAGGTTCTCTCCGTTTTGCTCAGCCACATTTCATCCATTCCCCCGCCGCGGATCTGCATCGGGTAAACGTGTTCGCTACCGTCCACGGTAACATCCACAAACACCAGCCGACCGCCTTTAACCTGCGTCAGCGCTTCGCTCAGTTTGCTTTCCAGCTCCTGAGGCTGCGTGATGCGCATCCCCACATGGCCATAGGCCTCCGCCAGGCGGGCGAAATCCGGCAGGGATTCCATATAAGACTGGGAATGGCGCCCCGAATAGATCATATCCTGCCACTGCTTAACCATACCAAGATAGCGGTTATTCAGGTTCAGCACCAGCACCGGCAGACCATACTGCAACGCGGTAGAAAGTTCCTGAATATTCATCTGGATGCTGCCGTCGCCGGTCACACAAACTACGGTCTCTTCCGGAAGCGCCAGTTTGACGCCCAGCGCAGCCGGCAGACCGAAGCCCATGGTGCCCAGCCCACCGGAGTTAATCCAGCGACGCGGCTTATCAAAGGTGTAATAGAGCGCGGCGAACATCTGATGCTGGCCGACGTCCGACGTCACGATGGCGTTCCCTTCGGTCAGGCGGTAGATAGCTTCGATGGCCGCCTGCGGTTTGATCATTTCACTGTCCTGATGATAGCTAAGACACTTACGGGCCCGCCACTGCTCGATTTGCTGCCACCAGTCGCGGATCTCATCCAGCGGTCGTTCTGCCGGCGCTTCCTGCTCCAGAAGATCCAGCATCTGCTTCAGAACCTGACGGGCATCGCCAACGATCGGCACATCCGCCGCGACGGTTTTGGAGATCGAAGTAGGATCGACGTCAATATGCAATACCGTGGCGCTCGGACAGTATTTGGCCAGATTGTTGGTGGTGCGATCGTCGAAACGTACGCCAACCGCAAAGATTAAATCGGCGTTATGCATCGCCATATTGGCTTCATAAGTACCGTGCATACCCAACATGCCGAGCGCCTGGCGGTGCGTGCCCGGGAATGCCCCCAGCCCCATCAGCGATGAGACGACCGGCGCGTTCAGCGCTTCCGCCAGTTTCAGTAACTCCTGGTCACAGCCGGCGTTGATTGCGCCGCCGCCGACGTAAAGCACCGGTCGCCTGGCCGCCGTCAGGGTATTCAGGGCCCGTTTAATCTGTCCCCGGTGCCCCTGGGTGGTCGGATTATAGGAACGCATGCTGACCGTCTCCGGCCAGACATAAGGCAGCTTGTTGGCGGGATTCAGAATATCTTTCGGCAGATCGACCACCACCGGCCCCGGGCGCCCGCTGGCCGCCAGCCAGAACGCCTTTTTCAGCACGCCGGGAATATCCTCAGTCTGCTTCACCAGAAAGCTGTGCTTCACGACCGGGCGGGAGATGCCCACCATGTCGCACTCCTGGAACGCATCGTAGCCGATTAGCGATGTTGCCACCTGCCCGGAAAGCACAACCATGGGAATGGAATCCATATAGGCGGTCGCAATGCCCGTAATGGCATTGGTTGCCCCGGGGCCGGACGTGACCAACACCACGCCCACCTCGCCGGTCGCGCGGGCCAGGCCGTCCGCCATATGGACAGCCGCCTGCTCATGACGCACCAGCACGTGATCGATTCCCCCTACGGTATGAAGCGCGTCGTAAATATCGAGCACCGCACCTCCGGGATAGCCGAATACCTGTTTAACGCCCTGATCGATCAACGATCGGACAACCATCTCGGCTCCTGACAACATCTCCATGGTTTGCCTCCAGGCTTTTTTGTTTAGCGACTGACTACGGAACTCATTTCCATACAGTCACGGTGCAGAGGATACCCCCGCCCGTTTTTAGGATATTTAAGAAAACATTTTTCTAACATAACCTCTGAAAATCAGGCAGGCAATGTGTTAACGCCTCGCCCTGAGTGGTTTCCTTTTTGTCTTTCACTAAACGAGCCACTCAATTCAGCCCAAATAACCACACCAACATCGCCAAAACAAATAAAAAACCATAAACAACGGCAATGGTCAGAATAAAATCTAATTAACATCCCTTAGCCTGGCCCCCCGTGGCCTTTTCCCGACTCAGACCCGTAGCCACGTGGGGTTCAGTACGATGCCCCATCTACCGTTGCGGTATACACCCTACCTGTTCCAGAAAAATTTTCTCTTCATCATTAAATTCCCCCTGGCTTTCAGAGACCATTTTTTCCGAAAAAAAGAATGGTCATTTCGCTATTAAGCAGTGATTCATCCCAATTGATGTTGAATAATTAGTTTATCCAACTGGCCTTATCACTTCTCTCATTTAGCCGCCCCGGAATTCGAATCATAGTCTGGGGTTGACACCAGAAGTCAGATAAAGTACCTCTAAATACATCACTTATTTTTGATGAGACGGATTTAAATGATTTTTATCGCTCACAACCTTCTGGCTCTACTACTAAACGCCTTCACTGTGCGCGGTAGGCTGGCGGGTAGCGGTAAGCATTAATCCGACTCACCAGACAACGAAACCCGCGCCACTGCGCGGGTTTTTTTATGCTCGAAGCAGGGCGCCTGATAAACCAAAGGACCGAACCCATGAGCCAACAAGTCATTATTTTTGATACTACTTTACGTGATGGTGAACAGGCGTTGCAGGCCAGCCTGAGTGTGAAAGAAAAACTGCAAATCGCCCTGGCGCTGGAGCGTATGGGTATCGATGTGATGGAAGTGGGCTTCCCGGTTTCTTCCCCCGGTGACTTCGAGTCGGTGCAAACCATCGCCCGTCAGGTCAAAAACAGTCGAGTCTGCGCGCTGGCCCGCTGTGTGGAAAAGGATATCGATGTCGCCGCCGAATCCCTGCGCATCGCTGAAGCCTTCCGTATTCATACCTTTATCGCCACATCACCGATGCACATCGCAACCAAACTGCGCAGCTCGCTGGATGAAGTGATTGAACGCGCGGTTTATATGGTGAAGCGCGCCCGTAACTACACTGACGATGTCGAATTCTCCTGCGAAGATGCCGGTCGTACGCCGGTAGCCGACCTGGCCCGGGTGCTGGAAGCCGTGATCGACGCGGGCGCCACCACCGTTAACCTGCCGGATACCGTGGGTTACACCACGCCGGCCGAATACAGCAATATTATCGCCTCCGTGCGTAACAGCGTACCGAACATCGACAAAGCAATTATCTCTGTCCATACCCATGACGATTTGGGGATGGCGGTCGGTAACGCTATCGCCGCCGTTGAAGCGGGCGCCCGCCAGGTCGAAGGCGCAATGAACGGCCTGGGCGAGCGCGCCGGAAACTGCGCGCTGGAAGAGGTCATTATGGCTATCAAGGTGCGCAGCAAAATGATGAACCTGCACACCAATATCAACCATCATGAAATCTGGCGCGCCAGTCAGACCGTCAGCCAGATCTGCAATATGCCGATCCCCGCTAACAAGGCGGTCGTCGGCAGCAACGCCTTTGCCCACTCTTCCGGCATCCACCAGGATGGCGTACTGAAAAATCGCGAAAACTACGAAATCATGACCCCGGAATCCATCGGCCTGAACCAGGTACAGTTGAACCTGACCTCGCGTTCCGGCCGCGCGGCAGTGAAGCATCGCATGGACGAGATGGGCTATCAGGAAAGCGATTACAACATGGACGAACTGTACGACGCCTTCCTGAAGCTGGCTGATAAAAAGGGCCAGGTGTTCGACTACGACCTGGAAGCCCTCGCCTTTATTAATAAACAGCAGGAAGAGCCGGAACATTACCGTCTGGACTACTTCACCGTGCAGTCCGGCTCCAGCACCATGCCGACCGCCTCGGTGAAGCTGGCCTGCGGCGATGAAATCAAATCGGAAGCCGCCACCGGCAACGGCCCGGTCGATGCCGTCTATCAGGCCATTAACCGGATTACCGGTTACGCCATCGAGCTGGTGAACTATCAGCTCAGCGCGAAAGGCCACGGCGAAAATGCGCTGGGCCAGGTTAACGTCGTCGCGCGCTATAACGGCCGCCGCTTCCACGGCGTGGGGCTGGCGACCGACATCGTCGAATCCTCCGCCCAGGCCATGGTTAACGTGCTGAACAATATCTGGCGCGCCGCCGAAGTGGAAAAAGAGTTACAACGCAAAGCTCAGACCAAAAAACAGAATCAGGAAACCGTGTGAACATGTCCAGGAACACCCATATAGCAGTATTGCCGGGCGATGGAATCGGCCCGGAAGTGATGACTCAGGCGCTGAAAGTGCTGGATGCGGTACGTAAGCGCTTCGATATGCGTATCACCACCAGCGAATACGACGTGGGCGGTATCGCCATCGATCGTCACGGCACCCCGCTGCCGGCCGCCACCGTAGAAGGCTGTGAGCAGGCGGACGCCGTACTGTTCGGCTCGGTCGGCGGCCCCAAATGGGAGCACCTGCCTCCCAACGAACAGCCAGAGCGCGGCGCCCTGCTGCCGCTGCGTAAGCACTTTAAGCTGTTCAGCAACCTGCGTCCGGCTCGCCTGTGGCAGGGGCTGGAAAGCTTTTGTCCGCTGCGGGCCGACATCGCAGAGCGCGGCTTCGACATCCTGTGCGTCCGTGAACTGACCGGCGGTATCTACTTCGGTCAGCCAAAAGGACGCGAAGGCAGCGGCATGTATGAAAAAGCGTTCGACACCGAGGTCTATCATCGCTTCGAGATCGAACGCATCGCACGCATCGCCTTCGAATCGGCACGCAAACGCCGCCATAAAGTGACCTCTATTGATAAAGCCAACGTACTGCAAAGCTCAGTGATGTGGCGCGAAATCGTCAGTGAAATCGGTAAGCAGTATCCCGACGTCGAGCTGAGCCATATGTATATCGATAACGCCACCATGCAGATGATTAAGGATCCGTCTCAGTTCGACGTGGTGCTGTGCTCTAACCTGTTCGGCGACATTCTCTCCGACGAGTGCGCTATGATCACCGGCTCCATGGGGATGCTGCCTTCCGCCAGTCTGAACGAGCAGGGTTTCGGCCTTTATGAGCCCGCAGGCGGCTCCGCGCCGGATATCGCCGGAAAAAATATCGCTAACCCCATTGCCCAGATCCTGTCGCTGGCGCTGCTGCTGCGCTACAGCCTGGATGCCGGCGAAGCCGCCGAAGCCATCGAGCGCGCCGCCAATCGCGCGCTGGAAGAAGGCATTCGCACCAGCGATCTGGCCCAGGGGGGTCAGGCCGTCAGTACCGATGAGATGGGCGATATCATCGCCCGCTATGTGGCAGAAGGGGTATAAACCATGGCCAAAACCTTATATCAGAAGCTGTTTGACGCCCACGTCGTTTACGAGGCCGCGAACGAAACGCCGCTGATCTATATCGACAGACACCTTGTGCATGAAGTGACCTCCCCCCAGGCATTCGACGGCCTGCGCGCCCATAACCGCAAAGTGCGCCAGCCGGGAAAGACCTTCGCCACCATGGATCACAACGTCTCTACCGAAACCAAAGACATCAACGCTTCGGGTGAGATGGCGCGCATTCAGATGCAGGCGCTGATTAAGAACTGCAATGAATTCGGCGTCGAGCTCTACGATCTGAATCATCCCTGGCAGGGAATAGTGCACGTTATGGGCCCCGAGCAGGGAATCACCCTGCCCGGCATGACCATCGTCTGCGGCGACTCCCATACTGCCACCCATGGCGCTTTCGGCGCTCTGGCTTTCGGTATCGGCACTTCGGAAGTCGAACACGTGCTGGCTACCCAGACCCTGAAACAGGGCCGGGCCAAAACGATGAAAATCGAAGTCACCGGTCAGGCCGCCCCCGGCATCACCGCGAAAGATATCGTACTGGCTATTATCGGGAAAACCGGCAGCGCAGGCGGTACCGGCCACGTCGTCGAATTCTGCGGCCCGGCCATCGAGGCGCTTAGCATGGAAGGACGCATGACCCTGTGCAATATGGCGATCGAAATGGGCGCCAAAGCAGGCCTGGTAGCGCCGGATGAAACCACCTTTAACTATGTGAAGGGCCGCCGCCATGCGCCGAAAGAGGGTGCATGGGACGAAGCCGTCGCATACTGGAAGACGCTGAAGAGCGATGAAGGCGCCGTTTTCGATACCGTCGTTACGCTGAATGCCGAAGAGATCGCGCCGCAGGTAACCTGGGGAACGAACCCGGGCCAGGTCATTTCAGTCACCGACGCCGTGCCGGATCCGGCTTCATTCGCCGATCCGGTGGAGCGCGCCTCCGCCGAGAAAGCGCTGGCCTATATGGGCCTGCAGCCAGGCGTTCCCCTGACCGATGTCGCTATCGATAAGGTGTTTATCGGTTCCTGTACCAACTCACGCATTGAAGATCTGCGCGCCGCCGCCGCCATCGCCAAAGGGCGCAAGGTCGCGCCGGGCGTGCTGGCCATGGTGGTACCAGGCTCCGGCCCGGTCAAAGCGCAGGCCGAAGAAGAAGGGCTGGATAAGATCTTCCTCGATGCCGGTTTTGAATGGCGTCTGCCGGGCTGTTCCATGTGCCTGGCGATGAACAACGATCGCCTGAACCCCGGCGAGCGTTGCGCATCTACCAGCAACCGTAACTTTGAAGGGCGTCAGGGACGCGGCGGACGCACCCACCTGGTGAGCCCGGCGATGGCCGCCGCCGCCGCTATCACCGGCCGTTTCGCCGATATTCGCAATATTAAATAGGAGGCACACCATGGCAGAAAAATTTATCCGACATACCGGCCTGGTCGCCCCGCTGGATGCTGCGAACGTCGATACCGATGCCATCATCCCGAAGCAGTTTCTGCAGAAAGTGACCCGCACCGGCTTTGGCGCCCATCTGTTTAACGACTGGCGTTTTCTGGACGACAAAGGCGAACAGCCTGACCCGAATTTTGTTCTTAACTATCCGCAATATCAGGGAGCCTCTATCCTGCTGGCGCGTGAAAACTTCGGCTGCGGCTCGTCGCGCGAACACGCTCCCTGGGCCCTGACCGACTACGGCTTTAAGGTAGTGATAGCCCCAAGCTTCGCCGATATCTTCTACGGCAACAGCTTTAATAACCAGCTGCTGCCGGTCACCCTGAGCGAACAGCAGGTTGATGAACTGTTCCAGCTTGTCCAGAGCCAGCCGGGCATTACGTTCACGGTCGATCTGGAAGGCGAAAAGGTGATCGCCGGCGATAAAGAGTATCCCTTCACCATCGATACCTTCCGCCGTCACTGCATGATGAACGGCCTGGACAGCATCGGCCTGACGCTCACACACGAAGAGGCTATCTCGGCCTGGGAACAAAAACAGCCCGCCTTCGCCCGTTAATAATTATCCCTCCGCCCGGAGGGATGATTTTACAAATATCACCCAGAAAAAAGCCGACGGTAACAAGCCGTCGGCCGGTGATATATTCGCACCAATACTCAGTCACACATGATGTCCGCTACGCTGCATCGCTTTCCAACCTGGTCAACGCGCCTCGCTTTCATCTGACGCTATTATTCGCCTAATATAGGGAAACTAAAATTGATGACTTTCTGTCACGGAGTTCTCCTTTTATGCCCTCCTCTCGCCTGCAACAACAGTTTATCCGCCTGTGGCAGTGCTGCGACGGTAAATCCCAGCAGACCACGCTCAGCGAGCTGGCCCGGATGTTGAGCTGCTCGCGCCGCCATATGCGGACGCTGCTCAACGCCATGCAGGATAAAGGATGGCTGACCTGGCAGGCGGAAGCCGGCCGGGGACGGCGCTCCCGGCTAACCTTTATCTACACCGGCCTGACGCTGCAACAGCAGCGGGCGGAGGATCTGCTGGAACAGGATCGCATCGAGCAGTTGCTGCAACTGGTGGGCGATCGCCAGACGGTACGCCAGATGATTGTCTCCCATCTGGGCCGCAGCTTTCGCCAGGGGCGCCATATTTTACGGGTGCTCTACTATCGCCCGCTGCTGAACCTGCAGCCCGGTACGGCGCTACGCCGTTCGGAAAGCCACGTGGTACGCCAAATTTTCAGCGGCCTGACCCGGATAAATGAGGAAAATGGGGAAGCAGAGGGGGATGTCGCTCACCACTGGCAGCAAATTTCGCCGCTGCACTGGCGTTTCTACCTGCGTCCCGGCATTCATTTTCATCACGGTCGCGAGCTGGATATGCAGGACGTTATCGAAACCCTGCGGCGCATCAATCCCACCCCGCTCTATGGCCACATCGTCCGTATCGACTCCCCTACCGCCTGGACGCTCGATATCCATCTCAGTCAGCCGGATCGCTGGCTGCCCTGGCTGATGGGCAACTCCGCCGCCATGATACTGCCCCGGGAGTGGCGCGATATACCGGACTTCGCCCGTCAGCCGGTGGGCAGCGGCCCCTATGCGGTCGAACGCAATACCAGTAATCAGCTAAAAATTCACGCGTTCGACGACTATTTCGGTTACCGCGCCCTGATTGACGAAGTGAATTTCTGGGTACTACCGGAAATCGGCGAAGACCTCAGCTGCGGCGTACAGCTCGAAGGCAGCGGCGATAGCGAAAAAGCCGTGGAGAGCCGGCTGGAGGAAGGGTGCTACTATATTTTGTTCGACGCGCGCTCGGAATCGGGTCGCAGGGACGATGTGAAACGCTGGATTAATCATGTTCTTTCTCCGGTCAGCCTGATCTATCGGGCCGGTGAACAATATCAGCGCTACTGGTTTCCGGCCTGGGGGCTGTTGCCACGCTGGCATCACGCTCAACCTCCGGAGCCGGTTGAAAAACCGGACGGCCTCGACGCTATCACGCTAACCTTCTACCGCGATCACGCCGAACATCAGATCCTGGGAAACATCATGGGGAAATTACTGGCCGAACACGGGGTGAAGCTGATCGTTAAAGAAGTGGACTATGACCAGTGGCATAAAGGCAATGATATCAGCGATATCTGGCTGAACAGCGCCAACTTCACTCTGCCGCTGGAATTTTCGCTATTTGCCCACCTGTATGAAGTGCCGCTACTCCAGCACTGCATTCCCGGCGACTGGCATGAAGAGGCGCGCCGCTGGCGGGCGGGTGAGCTGGATCTGGCCGAATGGTGCCGCCAGCGCCTTAATCGCCTTGAAATCCAGCCGCTTATCCATCACTGGCTGATACTCCAGGGCCAGCGTAGCATGCGTGGCCTGCGGATGAACACCCTGGGCTGGTTCGACTTTAAATCCGCCTGGTTCGCGCCGCCAGACGTTTAAGTTTTCGGGCATACAGGCTGTTGTCGTCATCCGCCAAAGAGAGGGAGCATCTCCCATAATCTCTCTTTGGCGACGACAGACGTATCAGGCAGATCGGCCCGGTAGCCGCCCCATCAGAGACGGTTTCCTTAATCTCCTTCGCGTCTTTCGCTATGCGAGCGAACTCATTACAATGTGGGCCATTCTCAACGGGGTGCTATGTGCTGAGAGATACCCGTCGAACCTGATCCGGATAACGCCGGCGAAGGGATTTGAGGCCACGCCCAAAATCCTTTGCCACCCAATACTGGAGTGCAAAGTGCTGAATAAACTGCTACCGCTGCTCACACTGGTCGCCCTGCCCGTCTTTGCGAGTCCGCAGCTCACCGTCTATACCTATGACTCTTTCGCCGCCGACTGGGGCCCCGGCCCGGCCATTAAAAAAGCCTTCGAAGCCGACTGCGATTGTACCCTGAAGTTTGTGGCGCTGGAGGACGGAGTCGCCCTGCTTAATCGCCTGCGAATGGAAGGTAAAAACAGCAAAGCGGATGTGGTACTGGGCCTGGACAATAATCTGCTGGAAGCGGCCACCCAAAGCGGCCTGTTCGCCAAAAGCGATGTCGACACCCGCCACCTGACGCTACCTGGCGGATGGCAAAACGACACCTTCGTGCCTTACGACTACGGCTGGTTCGCTTTCGTATATGATAAAAACCGCCTGAAAAATCCCCCCGCAAGCCTGAAAGAGCTGGTGGAAAGCGCCCAGAAATGGCGGGTTATCTATCAGGATCCCCGAACCAGCACTCCGGGGCTGGGGCTACTGCTGTGGATGAAACAAGTCTATGGAGACAAAGCGCCCGACGCCTGGCAAAAACTGGCGCGTAAAACCGTCACCGTGACCCGGGGCTGGAGCGAATCCTGGGGGCTATTTCTGAAAGGCGAAGGGGATCTGGTGCTTAGCTACACCACCTCTCCAGCCTATTCGCTTATTGAAGAACATAAAGATAACTACGCCGCCGCTAACTTTAGCGAAGGGCACTATATGCAGGTAGAAGTGGCGGCCCGCCTGAAAAGCAGCAAGCAGCCAGAGCTGGCCCAAAAATTTATGCAGTTTGTGGTATCAAAGGCGTTCCAGCAGACCATCCCCACCGGCAACTGGATGTATCCGGTAAGCCCGGTCTCACTGCCCGAAGGCTTTAATACGCTGATGCGTCCCCAAAAGACGTTACAGTTTACGCCTCAGCAGGTAGCGACACAGCGCACCGCCTGGATTGATGAATGGCAGCGCGCCCTCAGCCGCTGATTCCCGGCTGGCTGAAACCGGGGCTGCTCGCCGCCGGGCTGGTACTCGGCGTGGCGCTGGCCGCCTTCGGCGCCCTGTGGTTCAGCGCGCCAGCCGTCGATCCCCGCGCCCTGATCCAGGACGACTATCTGTGGCACGTGGTGCGCTTTTCGTTCTGGCAGGCTTTTCTTTCAGCGCTGCTCTCCGTGCTCCCGGCCATTCCCCTGGCGCGGGCCCTGTGGCGTCGCCGCTTCCCCGGGCGTCAGCTTCTGCTGCGGCTATGCGCCATGACGCTGGTGCTGCCGGTGCTGGTGGCGGTTTTCGGTCTTCTTTCCGTTTATGGACGTCAGGGCTGGCTGGCCGGGATTTGCCAGTGGCTGGGCATCGACTGGTCATTCTCTCCCTATGGCCTGCAGGGAATATTGCTGGCGCACCTCTTTTTTAACTTGCCGATGGCCACCCGACTGCTGCTCCAGGCGCTGGAGAGTATTCCCGGCGAGCAGCGCAGGCTCGCCGCTCAACTGGGCATACGCGGCTGGTCGCTGTTCCGGCTGGTGGAGTGGCCGTGGCTGCGGCGTCAGATCTTCCCTACCGCCGCCCTGATTTTCATGCTGTGCTTTGCAAGCTTCGCCACCGTGCTGGCGCTGGGCGGCGGCCCTAAAGCCACCACCATTGAACTGGCCATCTACCAGGCCCTTAGCTATGACTACGATCCGGCCCGGGCGGCGCTACTGGCTTTGATTCAGCTATTCTGCTGTCTGGGCCTCATGCTACTGGCCCAGCGCTTCAGTAAAGCTATTCCCGCGGGCGCCACCCTGACCATGGGCTGGCGCGCCCCCGAGAGCAACCTGTTCTCGCGTGCCCTGGATGTGCTACTTATCTTGCTGCTGCTACTACTGATGCTGCCGCCACTGCTGGCAATTGTAGCGGACGGTTTGCGCGGCCCTCTGCCACACATGCTCCAGCAGGGCGCGCTGTGGCAGGCGGTCTGGACGTCGCTGCGGATCGCCATCGCCGCTGGCTTGCTGTGCGTCGCGCTGACCCTGATGCTGCTCTGGAGCTCCCGCGAGCTGCGCCTGCGCAAGCAGCCGCTGGCGGGCCAGGCGCTGGAGCTGAGCGGCATGTTGATCCTCGCCATGCCGGGCATCGTACTGGCGACCGGATTCTTCCTGCTGCTTAACGCCACCACCGGCCTGCCGGAATCGGCGGACGCCATCGTAATTTTCACCAATGCGCTAATGGCGATCCCTTATGCGCTTAAGGTGCTGGAAAATCCCATGCGCGATCTGGCGGAGCGTTACGGCCCGCTGTGCCAGGGGCTGGGAATTCGCGGTATCAACCGCCTGAGAATCATTGAGCTACAGGCCCTGAAGCGCCCGATTGCTCAGGCGCTGGCCTTCGCCTGCGTCCTGTCGATTGGCGACTTCGGCGTGGTGGCGCTGTTCGGCAATGAAGATTTCCGTACCCTGCCTTTTTATCTCTACCAGCAGATCGGCGCCTACCGCAGCGACGATGGCGCGGTCACTGCGCTGCTACTGCTGCTGCTCTGCCTTGCACTGTTCACTCTGATGGAAAAATTACCGGGGCGCCATGCTGACACTGACTGATGTAACCTGGCTGTATCATCACCTGCCCATGCGCTTTAGCCTGCAGGTCGCACGCGGAGAACGCCTGGCGATACTCGGCCCCAGCGGCGCGGGGAAGAGTACTCTTCTCAATCTGATTGCCGGTTTCCTGACGCCTGGCAGCGGTCGTATTCTGCTTAACGACGTCGACCATACCCGTACGCCGCCCGACCAGCGTCCGATTTCCATGCTTTTTCAGGAGCACAATCTGTTCCCGCACCTCAGCGTACGTCAGAATATCGGTCTGGGTCTGAACCCCGGGCTGCGACTGAATGCGCAGCAGCGCAAAGAGGTGGAGGAAATCGCCGCCCAGATGGCGATCGGTGAATTACTGGACAGGCGGCCGGGCGAACTTTCCGGCGGCCAGCGCCAGCGAGCGGCGCTGGCCCGCTGCCTGATCCGCAAGCTTCCGCTACTGCTGCTGGACGAGCCGTTTTCCGCCCTCGACCCCGGCCTGCGTCAGGAGATGCTCGCCCTGCTGGATGAGATTTGCCGCAGCCGGCAGATCGCGCTGTTGATGGTATCGCACAGCCTGGAAGACGCCGCGCAGATCGCAGCGCGCAGCCTGGTGGTGGTGGATGGCCGTATTTACTGGGACGGCGATACGGCTCAGTTGTTAAGCGGCGCGGTCAGCGCCTCTCATTGGCTTGGGATCAAAACCCCAGCACCTTCCCCAGAATCCTGAGATAAACCGGCATCAGCGGGTGAAACACCACCCGCAGCGTTACGACAATCGACGCCACTGCACAAAGCGGCGTCAGCCACAACAGTCGGCTGCGCGACAGATACGCCGTTAACTTATCTTTCGCCGCCTTGCCGCTGCGCCACAGGCGCCAGCACAGCCATCCCGCCAGCCATAGCAGAGCCGCCGCCGCCAGCAGCCACCACTTAAAGCCCCCTCCTTCCAGCTCTGCGGGAATATCGATAGCGGCGCCGGCCAGAATTCCCGGCAGAAAATAAAACGGCGGCCAGAGGATGCAACCGATAATATTAGGAGCGATAAACTTACGCACCGGTAGCTCCAGCATACCGGCCACCATCGGCACCAGCGGACGCGTCGGCCCAATAAAGCGCCCGACCAGAATAGTGAACATGCTGTGTTGGTGCAGCGCGTGTTCGGTTTTATCCAGCCACGACTTCTGCTTTTTCAGAAATGACCAGCGATGCAGCGGCCCCCGAAAGCGCCAGCCCAGCCAGTACGAAATCCAGTCCGCCAGCAGGCAGCCAAGGGTTCCCACCAGCCATGCCGAGTAGAAATTTATCTGCCCGCTACCGATCAGCGCCCCCAGCGCGGCCATCACCACGGTGCCGGGCATAATCAGCCCCACCAGCGCCAGCGATTCAAGAAAAGCGACCAGCCAGATGGCGATAAGGGAGTAGTGGGTAACGAAGTGTTGCAGAAAATCTTCCATAGCGTATCCGGTTGAAGGCGAAGTCGGTCGATTTTCCCGATGCGGCCGCCGGGCGTCAAGCAGCCCGGCACAGCTGGTTCAAACGCGGTTTAGCGACTCATCCCGATTAAGCTGCTCGCAACCGGCCCGGAACTCGCTGGGACTGGCTCCGGTACACTTTTTAAAAACCCGGGAAAAGTAGAGCTGATCTTCAAATCCCACGTTGCGCCCCACGCTGGCGATGGGCAGCCTCGTAGTACTCAGCAGCAGCTTGGCCTGGCTGATGCGTTGATCCTCACGCCAGCCCAGTACACTCACGCCCAACTGCTGACGAAACAGGTGGGAAAGGCGCGATGGCGACAGGCAAACATGCTGGGCTACGCTTGCGATATCAAAACGGCTGTCCGCCAGATGATCGGTAATGTACTGACAGGCATCTCGCACCCGGTTATCCAGTGGCGCCTTCTGGGATTCGCTCAGGGCATCCATGCGTCGCAGCAGCAGCTGTTCCAGCAGGTTTATCGCCAAAAGCTCCGCATAGCGCCCCTCCCCCTGACCGGCATCGATAATCAACTGAAACAACCGGGAAAAGTGACGCTGGTGTTCCTCGGCCGGGCGATAAAAACCAGTTTTCGCAAAGATGGCGGGCCAGTTCAGCCACTCATGCCAGTAAGCCCGGGGCCGGAAGTAGACCCACTGGTGATACCACTCCTGACTGTCGGGGTGACGCCCGTAGTGGTGGATCTCGCCCGGCGGGAACAGCAACATATCGCCGGTGCGGCAGACAAACTGCTGCCCCTGATTATTGATAATCCCTTCGCCACGCACGGTACGGTTAAGAATAAAACCCTTCATGCCCAGAGGACGATCGATAAAAAAATCCAGCGGCCCGTTGGCCTCAATGGGCGTCAGCCCGGCCACCAGATGGGCGTTAAACGAATAGCCGGGCAGCAGGGGATCATTTTGCGTCTCATTCATCAGGCTCGTCTCTCCACGGGGTCAAAAAGAAACCATTTGTCCATATTCTGTCGCTTCCGCATCCGGCGGCGTATCGGGTTGCATCTCTCCGGGATAGCGCCGAGCGCGAAACCGCACCACGGCGGAAAAATGTGACAAATATCGGGTAAATCCGCCTTCATGAACAGTAACAAAAGTGTCTATAAGAGTGGCAGAAATGTCCACATCAAATACTTGCGTGGCGTCACAAATTTCCCTCTGACAGCAATTTTATCCATAAGATAAGCCAGATCGGCCTGACCCTGTTTCGCCTCTGGCCTCTATGGTTCATCCATGTTCTGTTTGACCCATGGAGTAACGAGATGGCTATTGCACTGGGCCTCGATTTTGGCAGTGATTCCGTTCGGGCGCTGGCGGTGGATTGCGACACCGGCGACGAACTGGCGAGCGGCGTGGAGTGGTACCCACGCTGGAAAGAAGGGCGCTACTGCGATGCCGCCCATAACCAGTTCCGCCACCATCCGCTGGACTACATCGAATCCATGGAGCGCGCCATCAAAAGCGCGCTGGCGGCGTTAAACGACGATCAACGCGCCCGGATTATCGGTATCGGCGTGGACAGCACCGGCTCCACCCCGGCGCCGATCGATGCCAGCGGCAATGTGCTGGCGCTGAATCCCGAATTCGCTGACAACCCGAACGCCATGTTCGTGCTCTGGAAAGATCACACCTCCGTGGAAGAAGCCGAGGAAATTACCCGCCTGTGCCACAGGCCTGGCAAAGAGGACTACTCGCGCTATATCGGCGGCATCTACTCCAGCGAATGGTTCTGGGCCAAGATCCTGCACATCACCCGTCAGGACAACGCCGTCGCTCGCGCTGCCGCCTCCTGGATCGAACTGTGCGACTGGGTACCGGCACTGCTGTCCGGCACCACCCGCCCGGCGGATATTCGCCGCGGCCGCTGTGCCGCCGGCCATAAGTCGCTGTGGCACGAAAGCTGGGGCGGCCTGCCTCCGGCCAGCTTCTTCGACGAGCTGGATCCGATTATCAATCAGAATCTGGACTACCCGATGTTCCGTGACACCTGGACCGCCGATCGGCCTGTGGGCCGCCTGACCGCCGAATGGGCCAGGCGCCTGGGGCTGTCTGAGCAGGTGGTTATCTCCGGCGGCGCCTTCGACTGCCATATGGGCGCGGTCGGCGCTGGCGCGGGAACCAACACCCTGGTGAAAGTTATCGGAACGTCGACCTGCGACATCCTGACCGCCGGGAAGTCCGCCGTCGGCGATCGCACGGTGAAAGGGATCTGCGGCCAGGTGGACGGCAGCGTTACCCCTGGCGTCATTGGGATGGAAGCCGGTCAGTCCGCCTTCGGCGACGTCTACGCCTGGTTTGAACGCATTCTGGGCTGGCCGCTGGATCAGCTGGCGCAGCAGCATCCGGAGCTGCGTGAACAGATTGCGCAAAGCCGTAACAAGATAATTCCAGCGCTGAGCGAAGCCTGGGCCGAAGCCCCCTCGCTGGAGCATCTGCCGGTAGTACTCGACTGGTTTAACGGCCGTCGTACGCCTTTCGCTAACCAGCGTCTGAAGGGGGTCATTAGCGATCTCAACCTGGCGACCGACGCTCCAACGCTGTTCGGCGGATTGATTGCGGCAACCGCCTTTGGCGCCCGCGCCATTATGGAATGCTTTACCGAACAGGGCATTCCGGTGAACCACGTGATGGCGCTGGGTGGTATCGCCCGTAAAAACCCGACCATCATGCAGGCCTGTAGCGACGTACTGAATCGCCCGCTGCAGGTGGTGGCTTCCGATCAATGCTGCGCCCTTGGCGCCGCCATCTTTGCCGCCGTCGCGGCCGGCGTTTACGACGATATTCCCGCCGCCCAGAAGATCATGGCCAGCCGCATTGAACGCACGCTCCAGCCAATACCGGAGCGCGCCGCACGCTTTGAACAGCTCTATCGCCGCTATCAGCAGTGGTGCCAGAGCGCCGAACAACACTACCTCCCCTCGGCCGTTCCTCAGGGCAACGCATCTGCGGGCCAGGCGGCACTGACACATTAAAGGACGCGATGATGACTATTTTCGATCAGTATGAAATTTGGTTCGTAATTGGTAGCCAGCACCTGTACGGCGCGGAGACCCTGCGTCAGGTCAATAGCCAGGCGGAACAGGTGGTTAACGCCCTGAACGCCGATGCAAAACTGCCGTGCAAACTGGTGCTTAAACCGCTGGGCACCCGCCCGGATGAAATTACCGATATCTGCCGCGACGCCAACTATCAGGACAGGTGCGCCGGTCTGGTGGTATGGCTGCACACCTTCTCGCCATCCAAAATGTGGATTAACGGACTGAGCATCCTGAACAAGCCGCTGCTGCAGTTCCACACCCAGTTTAATGCGCAGATCCCCTGGGACAGCATCGATATGGACTTTATGAACCTGAACCAGACCGCCCACGGCGGCCGCGAGTTCGGATTCATCGGCGCCCGCATGCGCCAACAGCACAGCGTGGTCAGCGGTCACTGGCAGGATAAACGCGCTCAGGAGCGTATCGGTGACTGGATGCGCCAGGCGGTCTCGAAGCAGGATACCCGTCACCTTAAAGTGGCGCGCTTCGGCGATAACATGCGCGAAGTGGCGGTCACCGAAGGGGATAAGGTCGCCGCACAGATTAAATTCGGCTTTTCGGTCAACACCTGGGCGGTGGGCGATCTGGTGGCGGTGGTCAACGACGTCAGCACCGGCGATATCAACGCCCTGATCGACGAATACGAAAGCAGCTACACTCTGACGCCCGCTGTGCAGATTAACGGCGCTAAACGCCAGAACGTGATCGATGCAGCGCGTATCGAACTGGGGATGAAGCGCTTCCTGGAAGAAGGCGGTTTCCACGCCTTTACCACCACCTTTGAAGATCTTCACGGCCTGAAGCAACTGCCGGGTCTGGCGGTACAGCGCCTGATGCAGCAGGGTTACGGCTTCGCTGGTGAAGGCGACTGGAAAACCGCCGCCCTGCTTCGCATTATGAAAGTAATGTCAACGGGGCTTTCGGGCGGCACCTCCTTTATGGAGGACTACACCTACAACTTCGAGTCCGGCAACGATATGGTGCTCGGTTCCCACATGCTGGAGGTTTGCCCTTCTATCGCCACGCCGACCAGGCCAATTCTCGACGTTCAGCCGTTAGGTATCGGCGGAAAAGACTCCCCGGCTCGTCTTATCTTCTCAACCGCCACAGGCCCTGCGATCAACGCCAGCCTGATCGATCTGGGCGATCGCTTCCGCCTGCTGGTGAACTGCGTCGATGCAGTTGAAGCGCCTCATGCGCTGCCGAAGCTGCCGGTGGCTAACGCCCTGTGGAAAGCCCAGCCGGATCTGCCCACCGCCGTTGAAGCCTGGGTGCTGGGCGGCGGCGCACATCACACCGTATTCAGCCAGTCCCTGACTCTGGAAGATATGCGCCTGTTCACTGAGATGCACGATATCGAGCTGACCACCATCGATAACGATACCCGCCTGCCCGCCTTTAAGGACGCGCTGCGCTGGAACGAAGTTTACTACCACTTTAAACGCTAAAACCTGATTCGGGCCGGTTCGCCGGCCCGCCTTTTCTGGAGGAAACGACTTATGCTGGAAGAGTTAAAACGTCAGGTTCTGGAAGCGAACCTGGCGCTGCCTCGTCATAATCTGGTCACCCTGACGTGGGGCAACGTCAGCGCCGTTGACCGCGAACGCGGCGTGCTGGTTATCAAGCCTTCCGGCGTGGAATATGACGTTATGCGCGCTCAGGATATGGTGGTGGTTTCGCTGGAAAGCGGCGACGTTGTCGAAGGCGATAAAAAGCCCTCGTCCGATACACCGACCCATCGCCTGCTCTACCAGAGCTTTCCGGAGATCGGCGGTATCGTGCATACCCACTCGCGCCATGCCACCATCTGGGCCCAGGCGGGTCAGCCTATTCCCGCCACCGGTACCACCCATGCCGATTACTTTTACGGCGCCATCCCCTGCACCCGCAAAATGACCGATGCCGAAATTAATGGCGAGTATGAATGGGATACCGGCTCGGTAATCGTGGAAACCTTCCGCGAGCGGGGTATTTCCGCGGCTCAGATGCCCGGCGTGCTGGTGCACTCCCACGGCCCCTTCGCCTGGGGGAAAGACGCTCAGGATGCCGTACATAATGCCATCGTGCTGGAAGAGGTGGCCTATATGGGCATCTTCTGCCGCCAACTGGCGCCGGAGCTGCCGCCCATGCAGCAGACGCTGCTGGATAAACACTATCTGCGCAAACATGGCGCTAACGCTTACTACGGACAGTAATAGCAGGGGGGTATGACTCACCCTTAAACGGTGGTTTGTTCGAAAGCGGGAGCTAAAAACCGGCAGAATATAATGATGCGGTGAGCTGTTCCGTTCACTTTGAGTCACTGCTTCTCTGTTGATTCACAGCAGGTAGAACGGGCCAGGGGCTCAATCGCCGCTCCCTGGCAACCCGGGCTTTCCGGCAGTAAAAAACGCCCTTCGGGGCCCCTTCGCTTATCACTCCGGACTTTTCGGACCGGGCGAGAGCCGCCATCCCTGGCGGCCTCGCCCTGTAGCGACATCCTTGTCGCTCCTCCGGCCCTGCGTGAACGCTCCGGCGTTTTTTAAGCCGGGACACAACCCACACTCATTAGCGATGAACGCTTCAATTTCCCAGACTCGTGATGCCGTCTATCAGTGCGCGTAACACCCGCGCCCGGTTCAGGGTAATATCACACAGCAAAATAAAAACCAGCCCAACATAGACCAGGTAATACCACCCCATATAGTTATTAAAAACAATGGTATACAGCCAGTCCTGCATAAAGATATAGCTGTAAGACATAAACCCCGTCGCCAGCAACAGCAACCCTGTCGGCACCAGCAGAGGTCGGATGCGATCCCGGCACAAAAACGCCGTCAGCATGACAGCCAAAAATAGCCCACCGCTGAGCCCGGTAAACAGGCGAAAGTCATGGGTAAGCTGCTCTACCACCTGCTGATACTTTTGCCAGAGCGCGTGAGCGACCTTCCGATGAACGGCCCCCAGCAGGCCGGTGGATTCCGGCAAGCTCTGGTACGCCGCCACATTATCCAGCCTTTCCGCTACAGCCGCCTGTAGCTGCATCTTTAAACGCTCGCGCTGCTCAACCGTACTGGCGATGCGTTTGGCAAGGAAGGTCGGCAGCGTATCCACCCGCCTGTCTATCTCATCGTGCAGCGCCGTGCTAATCACGTAGCGCGATGTTTCCGCCACAAAATCCGGGCGCAAGAAAGTAAGTCCCCACAATAAAATAAACGCCAGACCGCCAGCAGCGCCGCCGATCGCGATCAGATAGCGCATCATCCCCCATCCTTAAGCGGCGTTGGTCATCCCCTGCCACCCCGTAAAAGATTACTGTATGAATTCACATACTCATCCGCCAAATTAGGGCTATAATAACGCCTGAATTTTGATGAAGGAACAGGGCGTGACCGAGACGCGACAGGGCTTTCTGCTCACCCGCCACTGGCGGGATACCCCCCGGGGCACCGAAGTCAGCTTCTGGCTGGCAACCGACCAGGGGCCGCTGCGAGTGGCGCTCCCACCCCAGGAATCGGTCTGCTTTATTCCCGAAGCGCAACGCGAACAAACCACCCACCTACTGGCCGGCGAAAAACACTGGCGACTGGCGGATCTCACCCTGCGCGATTTTCAGCGTCGCCCGGTTTTCGGACTCTACACCCGCCAGCACCGCCAGATGATGCGCCTGGAAAAATTACTGCGCGACGGCGGCGTTCACGTCTGCGAAGCCGATATTCGGCCCCCCGAACGCTACCTGATGGAACGCTTTATCAACGCCCCGGTTCGGGTTAGCGGCGAGCTACAGGGCAACACGCTGATCAATGCCCGCATGGCTCCCGAACCGAGCTATCGCCCACCGCTTAAATGGGCTTCCCTGGATATTGAAACCAGCCGCCATGGCGAGTTGTACTGCATCGGTCTGGAAGGATGCGGCCAGCGCACCGTTTATATGCTGGGGCCGGAAAACGGCAACCGGGAAGCGGTGGATTTCGAACTGGAGTACGTAGCCAGCCGCCCGCGCCTGCTGGAAAAGCTGAACGCCTGGTTTGAACGCCACGATCCCGACGTACTGATTGGCTGGAATCTGGTGCAGTTCGACCTGAGAGTGCTGCAAAAGCACGCGGAACGCTACGGCATCCCTTTGCGCCTGGGCCGGGCTGGCGTGGCGCTCGAATGGCGCGAGCATGGGTTTAAGCCCGGCGTCTGGTTCGCTCAGGCCGAAGGGCGACTGATTATCGACGGCATCGAGGCGCTGAAGTCCGCCTTCTGGAACTTCAGCTCATTCTCGCTGGAGAACGTCGCCAGGGAACTGCTGGGCGAAGGAAAAGCGATTGACGATCCCTGGCAACGCATGGGCGAGATCGAACGCCGCTTTAATGAAGATAAACCGGCGCTTGCCACCTACAACCTGAAGGATTGCGAGCTGGTCACCCGTATTTTCCACAAAACCGAGCTGATGCCGTTTCTGCTGGAACGGGCTACCGTAAACGGCCTGCCGGCCGATCGCCACGGCGGCTCGGTGGCCGCCTTCTGCCATCTCTATTTCCCCCGTATGCACCGCAGCGGCTACGTGGCCCCTAACCTCGGCGAGGTGCCCCCCCAGGGCAGCCCCGGCGGCTATGTGATGGATTCGCGCCCAGGTCTCTACGATTCGGTGCTGGTGCTGGATTACAAGAGCCTGTATCCCTCAATAATCCGTACCTTTTTGATCGATCCGGTGGGGCTGGTGGAAGGTATGGCACATCCCGAACCAGAATGTAGTGTAGAAGGCTTTCTGAACGCCCGTTTTTCCCGCAGCCGCCACTGCCTGCCCGCCATCGTGACCCAAATCTGGGAAGGGCGCGAAGCGGCGAAACGCCAGGGCAACCGCCCGCTCTCCCAGGCGCTGAAGATCATTATGAACGCCTTCTACGGCGTGCTGGGCACCAGCGCCTGCCGCTTCTTCGATCCGCGTCTTGCCTCATCGATCACCATGCGCGGTCATGAGATCATGCGCCTGACCCGGGAATGGATCGAAGCGCAGGGCTTTGATGTGATCTACGGCGATACCGACTCGACCTTTGTCTGGCTGAAGCGAGCATACAGCGACGACGAAGCCCGGGACATTGGACAACGTCTGGCCGACGGCGTAAACCAGTGGTGGCGTCAGCGACTGGGCGAAAACCAGCAGCTTGAAAGCGCGCTGGAACTGGAGTTTGAAACCCACTTCAGCCGTTTTCTGATGCCCACTATTCGCGGCGCCGACGCGGGCAGCAAGAAGCGCTACGCCGGGCTGACCGGCAGCGGAGAAGATCAACATCTGGTCTTTAAAGGGCTGGAGGCGGTACGCACCGACTGGACGCCGCTGGCTCAGGCATTCCAGCGCGAGCTCTATTCGCGCATCTTCCATAACCAGCCCTGGCAGGAGTACGTCCGCGCCACCATCGCCAGCCTGATGGCCGGCGAGTTGGATTCCCAGTTGGTCTATCGCAAACAGCTGCGGCGCCCGCTGGGTGAATATCAGCGCAACGTCCCGCCCCACGTACGCGCCGCCCGACTGGCGGACGAAGAGAACGCCCGACTGGGGCGCCCCGCCCGCTACCAGAACCGTGGCGCCATCAAGTATGTCTGGACCACTCAAGGGCCCGAACCTCTGGAATATCTGCGTTCGCCGCCGGATTACCATCACTACCTGGAGCGCCAGCTTCAACCCGTGGCCGAAGGGATACTGCCCTTTATTGGCGAAGATTTTGCTACACTGGCTACAGGGCAACTGGGGCTTTTTTGACAGGTGACGAACGGCCTGCCATCCAGTACCATAGCGCCCTTCCATTTGACTGAATCTGATTCCGGCCTCCGGCGACGACGCGCGGGAGGTCATATTCCCCCATAGAATTCGCGTAACAGAACCAAACGGTGCCCGGCACTGGCCCCGATTTCTGTTGCCTGAATTCCCGGGGGCATTTTGCCTGCAAATACAGAGAAACAGAGTTAAACAAATATGCCTTTTACCCCTGGTCAACGCTGGATTAGCGATACGGAAAGTGAACTGGGACTGGGTACCGTGGTCGCGCTTGATGCGCGTACGGTGACCCTGCTCTTTCCCGCCACCGGCGAAAACCGCCTCTACGCCAGAAACGACTCCCCCGTCACCCGCGTCATGTTTAACCCGGGCGATACCATCACCAGCCATGAAGGCTGGCAGTTAAAGGTAGATAGCGTCAGCGAGGAAAAGGGACTGCTGACCTATACGGGAACCCGACTCGACACTGGCGAAACCGATGTGGCGCTACGCGAAGTGATGCTCGACAGCAAACTGGTGTTCAGCAAACCACAGGATCGGCTGTTCGCCGGTCAGCTCGACCGCATGGATCGCTTCGCCCTGCGCTATCGGGCACGTCAGTACCAGAGCCAGCAGTATCGTCAGTCCTGGAGCGGCCTGCGCGGTATGCGTACCAATCTGATCCCCCACCAGTTGCACATTGCCCGCGATGTGGGAACCCGTCACGCGCCGCGCGTACTGCTGGCGGACGAAGTGGGCCTGGGTAAGACCATCGAAGCCGGGATGATCATCCATCAGCAGCTCCTTTCCGGCGCCGCCAGCCGGGTGCTGATCGTGGTACCGGAAACCCTCCAGCACCAGTGGCTGGTCGAGATGCTGCGCCGCTTCAATCTGCGCTTCGCCCTGTTCGATGACGATCGCTATACCGAAGCCAGGCATGAGTCCGACAACCCCTTCGAAACCGAACAGCTGGTCATCTGTTCCCTCGATTTTGTGTACCGTAATAAACAGCGCCTGGAACACCTGAGCGACGCGATGTGGGATTTGCTGGTAGTGGACGAAGCCCACCACCTGGTCTGGAGCATCGATGCCCCGAGCCGCGAATATCTGGCCATTGAGCAGATAGCCAGTCAAACCCCCGGCGTTCTGCTACTGACCGCCACCCCTGAACAACTGGGGATGGAGAGCCATTTTGCCCGCCTGCGACTGCTGGATCCCAGCCGCTTCCACGACTTCGAGCACTTTGTGGAAGAGCAGCAGCACTACCGCCCGGTGGCCGATGCCGTCGCCCTGCTACTGAAAGGCGAACGTCTGAACGACGAAGCGCTAAACGCCATCAGCGAACTGCTGGGCGAGCAGGATATTGAACCGCTGCTACAAACCGCCAACGGCGATCGCGATGGCAGCGAAGCCGCGCGCCGCGAACTGATTACCATGCTGATGGACAGGCACGGCACCAGTCGCGTGCTGTTCCGTAACACCCGTGGTGGGGTGAAGGGGTTCCCCCAGCGCGAGCTGCACACCATTTGCCTGCCGCTGCCGCCCCAGTACCAGACCGCCATTAAAGTCTCCGGCATCATGAGTTCGCGCCAGTCGCCGGAAGAGCGGGCGCGGGATATGCTCTACCCCGAACAGATTTACCAGGCGTTTGAAGGTGACAGCGGCACCTGGTGGAACTTCGATCCCAGGGTCGAATGGCTGATGGGCTGGCTAACCAGCCACCGCTCTCAGAAGGTGCTGGTAATTTGCTCCCGCGCCGATACTGCGCTTCAACTGGAGCAGGTGCTACGCGAACGTGAAGGTATTCGCGCCGCCGTGTTCCATGAAGGCATGTCGATTATCGAACGTGACCGCGCCGCCGCCTGGTTCTCCGAAGAGGATACCGGCGCTCAGGTGCTGCTGTGCTCAGAGATCGGTTCTGAAGGCCGTAACTTCCAGTTCGCCAGCCACCTGGTGATGTTCGATCTGCCCTTTAACCCGGATTTGCTGGAGCAGCGTATCGGCCGTCTGGATCGTATCGGTCAGGCTCACGATATTCAGATCCATATTCCATATCTGGAAAAGACCGCCCAGTCGGTGCTGGTACGCTGGTATCACGAAGGCCTCGACGCCTTCGAGCATACCTGTCCCACCGGCCGCGCCATCTACGATAGCGTCTATCCGCAGCTTATCGGCTATCTGGCCAATCCGGACAATATGGACGGCTTCGACGAGCTTATCACCCAATGCCGTAAACAGCATGAAGCCCTGAAGGCTCAACTGGAACAGGGGCGTGACCGCCTGCTGGAACTGCACTCCAACGGCGGTGAACAGGCCCAACAGCTGGCGGAAGAGATAGCCGCGCAGGATAACGATATCCAGCTGGTCAATTTCGCCATGAATCTGTTCGATATTATCGGCATCAACCAGGACGATCGCGGCGACAATATGATCGTGCTGACCCCTTCCGACCACATGCTGGTGCCGGATTTCCCGGGTCTGCCGGAAGATGGCTGCACCATTACCTTCGATCGCGATGTGGCGCTGTCCCGCGAAGACGCCCAGTTTGTTACCTGGGAACATCCTATTATTCGCAACGGTCTGGATCTGATTGTCTCAGGCAGCACCGGAAGCAGCGCCATCTCTCTGCTGAAGAATAAAGCGCTGCCGGTGGGCACGCTGCTGCTGGAACTGGTGTACGTGGTCGAAGCCCAGGCGCCAAAACAGCTACAGTTGCATCGCTTCCTGCCGCCGACGCCGGTGCGCATGCTGCTGGACAAAAGCGGCGCCAACCTGGCAGGCCAGGTCGAGTTCGAAAGCTTTAACCGCCAGCTAAGCGCCGTTAACCGCCATACCGGCAGTAAACTGGTCAACGCCATGCAGCAGGACGCTCACGCCATCCTGCAACTGGCGGAACCGCAAATGGACGAGGCCGCCCGTCAACTGATAGACGCCGCCCGCGCTGAAGCCGACGAAAAGCTCAGCGCCGAATATGCGCGCCTGGAAGCGCTAAAGGCGGTAAACCCCAACATCCGCGATGACGAGCTGGAAGCCATCGAGCACAACCGTCAGCAGGTGCTGGAGGCGCTGGATCAGGCCAGTTGGCGTCTGGATGCGCTGCGCCCCATTGTGGTCACGCACCAGTAACCGGAGCCCAAAATGCTGGAACCCTACAACCCACCGACGGATCCCTGGCTGGTCATCCTCTACCAGGATGAACACATCATGGTGGTCAATAAACCGAGCGGCCTGCTCTCGGTGCCTGGGCGGCTCGAAGAGCACAAAGACAGCGTAATGACGCGTATTCAGCGCGACTTTCCGCAGGCCGAGTCGGTGCATCGCCTGGATATGGCCACCAGCGGCGTTATTGCGGTGGCGCTGACCAAGCCCGCCGAGCGCGAGCTGAAACGCCAGTTCCGCGAGCGGGAGCCGCAAAAGCAGTATCTGGCGCGGGTGTGGGGCCATCCTGAGCAGGAAGAAGGTCTGGTGGATCTGCCACTTATCTGCGACTGGCCGAACAGGCCAAAGCAGAAGGTGTGCTACGAGACGGGTAAACCGGCCCAGACCCTGTATGAAGTGCTGGAATATGGTGCGGACAACACGGCACGGCTGCTGCTCAAGCCGATTACCGGGCGTTCGCACCAGCTTCGCGTCCATATGCAGGCGCTGGGGCACCCGATCCTCGGCGATAAGTTCTATGCCACGCCAGAAGCGCTGGCGCGCGCGGATCGCCTGCTGCTCCACGCCTGGACCTTAACCATTACCCATCCCGAATACGGGAGCAGCATGACCTTCCGGGCGCCAGCGGATTTCTGAGCGCAAAACGGGCGCGATATAATCGCGCCCGTTTTTTTATCTCTCTGAATAATGTCGTATCACGCACAGAAATCCAGACGTCATCCCCCGGATAATAGCAGAAGGACTTTTCCTGAATTAAAGTCTCCTGCCGTTAAAAAGGATGAAAAATGAAAAAAGTAGTTCTCCCTCTGTGTCTTTCTTTATTGTCATTCAACCTGTTAGCTGCAAACCCGCCAGGGAACGATGTCACCACCAAACCCGATCTTTACTACCTTAAGAGCAGTCAGGCTCCGGACAGTCTGGCGCTGCTGCCGCCTCCGCCGGAACCTGGCAGTCTCCTGTTCGCTAACGATCAGGCGATGTATGAAAAGGGGCGCCTGCTGCGAAATAGCCCGCGCGGAAAGCAGGCCATCGAGGATGCTAATCTGGCGGCAGGCGGTATCGCCACCGCCTTTTCCGGTGCTTTCGGGTATCCGATTACCGCCAAAGAGGCGCCCGAAATCTATAAGTTGCTAACCAATATGATTGAGGATGCCGGCGATCTGGCGACCCGGAGCGCAAAAGAGAAGTATATGCGTATCCGGCCTTTTGCCTTCTACGGCGTGCCAACCTGCAACACCAAAGAACAGGATAAACTATCCACTAACGGCTCCTATCCTTCTGGCCACACCTCCATTGGCTGGGCCTCGGCGCTGGTGCTGGCGGAAATCAACCCCGAAGCGCAGGACAGCATCCTTAAGCGCGGTTATGAACTGGGCCAGAGCCGGGTTATCTGCGGCTACCACTGGCAGAGCGATATCGACGCCGCCCGCGTCGTCGCGTCTGCGGTAGTGGCTACCTTGCACACCAACTCCGCCTTCCAGCAGCAGTTGCAGAAGGCAAAAGCGGAATTCGCGCAGCTGAAGCAAAAATAAACGCACACGGGATCGCGCCTGCCGGCGGGATCCCGTTTTTAATATCCGTTACTTAATATTTTTCGCTGTTTTCACCAGCTCCCACGCTTTCTGAATCTCCTGGGCTTTCTGGCGGGCCATCTCCATCATCTCCGGCGGCAACCCTTTGGCTACCAGCTTATCCGGATGATGTTCGCCCATCAGCTTGCGATATGCCCGCTTGATGGCGGCAGGATCGTCATTGGGGCTCACCCCCAACACGCTGCAGGCATCTTCGAGGGTCGGCCCGCTCTGCGCCTGGCGGGGGCCGCCGCCAGCCTGTTGCTGATACTGCTGGTAGTAAAAACCGCCACCAAAACTGGCGCCGCCCTGCATCATACGCAGGAACTGGTCGAACTGAGCGCGGGAGATCCCCAACTCTTCGCCAATCACATACAGTACATCCCGCTCTCTGGGATGTAGCGATCCATCCGCCAGCGCCGCGCGAGTCTGAATTTCAAGAAACATCCGAATTAAATCAAAGCGCCCGAAGCAGGCGCTGCGCAGCTGACGCAGTTTCTCGCGTAGCGGATAATCGCTCTGTTTCCCCACCCGAAAAGCATGCTGGGCGGCGGTACGCGACTCTCCGTGCAGTTGCATCTGATCCATTAACTGCGAAGCGGCTTCGATATCAGCCTGAGTCACACGCCCTTTGGATTTTGTCAGATGCCCCATGACTTCAAAGGTGGTGGCAAAAAACAGCGCCTGACGCTGCTGCTGGCTGGCGAACAGCACGCTGCGGCGGCTACGCACCCGGTCGAACAAATGTCCGATTAACAGTCCCGCCACGACGCCCCAGAAGCCACCGCCCATCAACAACCCCATGGCAGCACCCACTACTTTACCCAAATACTGCATATACTCCCCAAATCGTCATGCCGTGCGACGGAAATTGCATTATCATACCTGTCATTCGGAGCGCTGCCTAACAGGCGAGCTCAAAAACGGACAGGATAAGACTGGCGCGTTGCCGCCTGGTAAGTTAGTCTCTGAGCGTTTGCCGACGCGAAGCCACTGATGACGGAACAACGAAAAAAACGTATGAAAAAACGTATTCCCACTTTGCTGGCCACCCTGATTGGTTCAGCGCTCTATAGCCAGTCAGGGATGGCTGCGGATCTCGCCTCGCAGTGTATGCTCGGCGTGCCTAGCTATAATCGCCCACTGGTGGAAGGTGACACCAACAAGTTGCCGGTAACTATTAACGCCGACCGCGCAAAAGGGGATTATCCCGATAATGCGGTATTTACCGGTAATGTGGATATCCAACAGGGTAACAGCCGTCTGCAAAGCGATGAAGTCCAGCTTCATCAGAAACAGGTGCAGGGCCAGCCGGACCCGGTACGTACCGTTGACGCCCTGGGCAATGTGCACTACGACGACAATCAGGTCATCCTGAAAGGTCCGAAAGCCTGGTCCAATCTGAATTCCAAAGATACTAACGTCTGGAAAGGCGACTACCAGATGGTTGGCCGTCAGGGGCGTGGTACCGCTGACCTGATGAAGCAGCGTGGCGAAAACCGCTACACCATTCTTGAAAACGGAACCTTTACCTCTTGTCTGCCAGGCTCCAACACCTGGAGCGTGGTGGGCAGCGAGGTTATCCACGACCGCGAAGAGCAGGTCGCAGAAATCTGGAACGCCCGCTTTAAAATCGGCCCTGTGCCGGTATTCTACAGCCCTTACCTGCAGTTGCCGGTGGGTGACAAGCGGCGTTCAGGCTTTCTGATCCCCAACGCCAAATACAGTTCTAACAGCGGCGTTGAGTTCACGCTCCCGTACTACTGGAACATTGCACCGAACTTCGACGCCACCATTACGCCACACTACTATCAGGATCGCGGCAACGTCCAGTGGCAGAACGAGTTCCGCTACCTGACCCACTTTGGCTCCGGTATTGTCGAATTCGACTACCTGCCGTCTGACAGCCAGTACCGCGAAGATCACCCGAGCGAAGATCGTAACCGCCGCTGGCTATTCTACTGGCAGCATAGCGGGGTCGTGGATAAGGTGTGGCGTTTCAACGTTAACTACACCAAAGTTAGCGACCAGTACTACTTTAACGACTTCGATTCCGAATACGGCGACAGTACCGACGGCTATGCCACCCAGAAATTTAGCGTCGGCTACGCGAATGAAAACTTTGACGCCACGCTATCGAGCAAAAATTTCCAGGTGTTCGCCGATCAGCGTTCCCGAAATTCATATCGCGCCGAACCACAGCTCGATGTGAACTACTACATGAACGACCTGGGCCCGTTCGACGCCCATATTTACGCCCAGGCGGTAAAATTCACCAACGTTAACGACAATTTGCCGGAAGCGACGCGTCTGCACGTCGAACCGTCCATTAACCTGCCGGTCTCTAACGGTTGGGGCAGCCTGAACACCGAAGTGAAGATGCTGGCCACCCACTACCAGCAGGACAACCTGAATCGCTACCGGAAGTATGCCGGGAATAACGCCGCCGATCTGGATGGCACCGTTAACCGCGTCATGCCGCAGTTCAAGGTGGATGGCAAACTGGTGTTCGAGCGCGATATGAACTGGGCCGAAGGCTATACCCAGACCCTGGAGCCGCGCGCTCAGTATCTGTATCGCCCCTATCGCGACCAGAGCAATATCTATAGCTACGACTCCACCTTCCTGCAGTCCGACTACAGCGGCCTGTTCCGCGACCGGACTTACGGCGGTCTCGACCGTATCGACTCCGCCAATCAGGTGACTACCGGTCTGACCTCGCGTATTTATGATGACAACGCCGTGGAACGTTTTAACGTTTCCCTGGGTCAAATCTACTACTTCACTGAGTCACGTACCGGTAGTGACGATATTAACTGGGAAAAAGACAAGAAGACCGGTTCGATGGTGTGGGCAGGCGATACCTACTGGCGTATCAGCGATCGCTGGGGCCTGCGCGGCGGACTGCAGTACGATGCACGTCTGAACAATATTTCCACCGGCAGCGGCGCGCTGGAATACCGCAAAGATGCCGACCGTCTGGTGCAGCTGAACTACCGCTATGCCAGCCCGGAATATATCCGCGCCTCGCTGCCGAACTTCGCCAGCTCAGATCGCTATAAAGACGGCATCAACCAGGTCGGCGTCACCGCCAGTTGGCCGATTGTTGATCGCTGGTCCGTGGTGGGCGCCTATTACTACGACACCAACACCCACCAGCCCGCTGACCAGATGCTTGGCGTGCAGTATAACTCCTGCTGCTACGCAATCCGTGTCGGTTACGAGCGTAAGCTCAACGGCTGGGAACATAACAAGAGCGCATACGACGAGAAGATCGGTTTCAACATCGAACTGCGTGGCCTGAGTTCCAACTATGGTCTCGGCACTCAGCAGATGCTGCGTTCGAACATTCTGCCGTATCAGAGTTCGCTGTAACTGATGTTTAAAACAATCCGCTCCGCGGTAAATTCGGAAATGGAAAAAGTATGAAGAACTGGAGAACGCTGCTTATTGGTATCGCCCTGGTGGCGAATACCGCCTTCGCTGCCCCGCAGGTCGTCGACAAGGTCGCCGCCGTTGTTAATAACGGGGTGGTGCTGGAAAGCGACGTGAACGGCCTGATGCAGTCGGTCAAGCTTAATGCACGACAGGCAGGCCAGCAGCTCCCGGACGACAACACGCTGCGCCATCAGATCATGGAGCGTCTGATCATGGATCAGATAATCCTGCAAATGGGGCAGAAAGCGGGAGTACAAATTAGCGACGAGCAGCTCGATCAGGCTATCGCCAACATCGCGGCCCAGAACCATATGTCCGTCGATCAGTTGCGCAGCCGCCTGGCCTACGAAGGCCTGGACTACGCCACCTACCGCAATCAGATCCGCAAAGAGATGATAATCGCCGAAGTACGTAACAACGAAGTGCGCCGTCGCATTACCATTCTGCCGCAGGAAGTAGAGCAGTTGTCCAAACAGGTGGCTAACCAGAATGATGCCAGCACCGAGCTGAATCTGAGTCACATTTTGATTCCGCTGCCGGAAAATCCCAGCTCTGCCCAGGTTAACGAAGCCGGGCAGCAGGCGACCTCTATCGCTGAACAGGCGCGTAACGGCGCTGATTTCGGCAAGCTGGCTATCACTTACTCCGCCGATGGCTCTGCCCTGAAGGGCGGTCAGATGGGCTGGGGACGTATCCAGGAGCTGCCGTCCATTTTCGCCCAGGCGCTGAGCACCGCGAAGAAAGGCGATATTATCGGGCCAATCCGTTCCGGCGTGGGTTTCCATATCCTGAAAGTGAACGATCTGCGCGGTCAGACTCAGAATATTTCTGTGACCGAAGTGCATGCCCGCCACATTCTGCTGAAGCCGTCGCCGATCATGAACGATCAGCAGGCGCGTCAGAAGCTGGAGCAGATCGCCAGCGACATTCGCAGCGGCAAAACCACATTCTCCCGCGCGGCGAAAGAGTTCTCTGAAGATCCCGGTTCCGCTAACCAGGGCGGCGACCTTGGCTGGGCGACCCCGGATATCTACGATCCGGCCTTCCGTGATGCGCTGATGCATCTGCAGCGCGGTCAGCTTAGCGCGCCGGTGCACTCCTCGTTCGGTTGGCACCTGATCGAGCTGCTGGACAGTCGCAAGGTCGATAAAACCGACGCGGCCCAGAAGGATCGCGCCTATCGTATGCTGTTTAACCGTAAGTTCGCTGAAGAAGCGCAAACCTGGATGCAGGAGCAGCGCGCCAGCGCCTACGTGAAGATTCAATAAATGATGAATACAGAACGTGTGGCGATCACTCCCGGCGAACCCGCCGGGATTGGTCCCGACCTGGTCGTCGCGCTCTCAGAGCGCGACTGGCCGGTGGAGCTGGTCGTCTGTGCTTCACCGACTCTGCTGCGCGAACGCGCAGCATTACTCAACCATCCCCTACAGCTTCTCCCTTATCAGCCAGACTCTCCTGCCCGCCCCCAGAAAGCAGGGACGTTAACGGTCTGCGAAATCCCCTTGCGCGCGCCTGCGACGCCGGGCCTGCTTGATGTCGCTAACGGCCAATACGTCACCGACACCCTGTCCCGCGCCTGCGATGGCTGCCTGAGCGGTGAATTCTCTGCTATCGTTACCGGGCCGGTGCATAAGGGTATTATCAACGATGCCGGAATCCCCTTTACCGGCCATACCGAGTTTCTGGAACAGCGCGCCGGTAGCGAGAAAGTGGTAATGATGCTGGCGACCGAAGAGCTGAGAGTCGCGCTGGCCACCACGCATCTGCCGCTGCGGGCAGTGGCAGACGCCATTACCGCCCCGCTGTTGCGCCAGGTGCTGACTATCCTGCATCAGGATCTGCAGCGTAAGTTCGGCATCAGCCAGCCCCATATTCTGGTCTGCGGTCTGAATCCACACGCCGGCGAAGGGGGCCACCTGGGTACGGAGGAGACAGACACGTTGATTCCGGTGCTGGACGAGATGCGCGCCAGCGGCATGCGTCTGACCGGCCCGCTTCCCGCCGATACTCTGTTTCAGCCCAAATATCTGGACTGCGCCGATGCGGTTCTTGCGATGTACCACGATCAGGGCCTGCCCGTGTTAAAATATCAGGGGTTCGGGCGAGCGGTGAATATCACGCTGGGTCTGCCCTTCATTCGCACTTCAGTCGACCACGGCACCGCCCTTGAACTGGCGGGTCAGGGAAAGGCTGACGTCGGTAGTTTTACCACGGCGCTTAATCTCGCCATTAAAATGATTGTTAATAGTCAATGAATAATCGAGTCCACCAGGGCCATTTCGCCCGTAAACGCTTCGGGCAAAACTTTTTAAATGACCCGTTCATTATCGACAGCATCGTCAGCGCGATTCATCCCCAAAAGGACGAGGCGCTGGTCGAGATCGGCCCGGGTCTGGCCGCACTCACCGAACCCGTTGGCGAACGGCTCGATAAGCTGACCGTCATCGAACTGGACCGCGATCTGGCAGCCCGCCTGAAAACTCACCCGTTCCTGGGGCCGAAGCTGACTATCTATCAGCAGGATGCCATGACCATGGACTTCGCTGCCCTTGCCAGAGAGCAGGGACAGCCGCTGCGCGTTTTCGGAAACCTGCCGTACAACATCTCCACGCCGCTGATGTTCCATCTCTTTAGCTATACTGACGCCATAAAGGATATGCACTTTATGCTGCAGAAGGAGGTGGTTAAGCGCCTGGTTGCAGGCCCGAACACGAAAGCGTATGGTCGTTTAAGCGTCATGGCGCAATATTACTGTCAGGTGATCCCGGTTCTGGAAGTGCCACCAGGGGCTTTCACACCGCCGCCCAAAGTCGATTCCGCCGTGGTACGCCTGGTGCCGCACGCTACGTTGCCGCATCCTGTAAAAGACTTACGGCTGCTGGAACGCATCACCAGCGAGGCCTTTAATCAGCGTCGCAAAACGATTCGCAACAGCCTCGGCAACCTGTTCACCGTAGAGGCGCTGACCGAGTTAGGTATCGATCCGGCAATGCGGGCGGAAAACATTTCCGTTGCTGTTTATTGTCAGATGGCCAACTACTTAGCAGAGAATCCGCCGTCGAAGGAGAGCTGACCCATGTCTGATTCACCCCGCGTTTGCGTTCAGGTGCAGAGCGTCTACATTGAATCGCAATCCACCCCCGATGAGGAGCGCTTTGTCTTCGCCTATACCGTCACTATCCGCAACCTGGGGCGCACGCCTGTGCAACTGCTGAGCCGATACTGGCTTATCACTAACGGCAATGGTCGCGAGACCGAAGTTCAGGGTGAAGGCGTCGTTGGGCAGCAGCCGCATATCGCTGCGGGGGGAGAATATCAGTACACCAGTGGCGCCGTCATCGAGACGCCCTTCGGCACCATGCAGGGCCATTATGAGATGATCGACGCCGCGGGCTCTGCCTTCCGCATCGCCATTCCGGTTTTCCGGCTGGCGGTTCCATCCTTCATACACTGATAACACAATGTCGACATATCTGATTGGCGATGTCCACGGTTGCTACGATGAGTTGATTGCCCTGCTCAGGCAGGTTTCGTTCACTCCCGGCCAGGATCAACTGTGGCTTACCGGAGATCTGGTGGCCCGCGGCCCCGGCTCGCTGGAAGTTTTACGCTACGTACGTTCGCTGGGAGACGCCGCGCGTATCGTACTGGGCAACCACGATCTGCACCTGCTGGCGGTTTATGCCGGCATCAGCCGCAACAAACCCAAAGATCGCGTGACCCAACTGCTGGAAGCGCCGGATGCCGACGCGCTGATTAACTGGCTGCGTCGCCAGCCCCTGTTGCAGGTGGATGAAGAGAAAAACCTGGTGATGGCCCATGCCGGTATAACGCCGCAGTGGGATTTGCCAACCGCCAGGGCCTGCGCCCGGGATGTGGAGGCGGTGCTGTCCAGCGATAGCTACCCGCTGTTCCTCGATGCGATGTACGGCGATATGCCCAATAACTGGAGTACCGAGCTGAAAGGGCTGGCGCGGCTGCGCTTTATCACCAACGCCCTGACTCGCATGCGCTACTGCTTTCCTAATGGTCAACTGGAAATGTACTGCAAAGATACGCCGGAAAACGCCCCGGCGCCGCTGAAGCCCTGGTTTGCGATTCCCGGACCAGTGACGCGGTCTTACAGCATCGCTTTCGGTCACTGGGCCTCGCTGGAAGGCAAAGGCACGCCGGAAGGCATTTACGCGCTGGATACCGGCTGCTGCTGGGGCGGCGTCATGACCTGTCTGCGCTGGGAAGATAAAGCCTGGTTTACCCAGCCTTCTCGCCGCCAGAGTGATAACGACAGCGGCGAAACCGCCGCCGCATCCTGAACAAATGGAGCGCCTTAACGGCGCTCCAGCACCTCGAAACAGTAGCTGTGAGAGTTGTTCTCATCAGCGTCATGAAACTCGCTAAACACCGACTGCCACTCATCCGGCTCGTACTCCGGAAAATGGGTATCCCCTTCCACCTCTGCATCAATATGGGTCAGATAGAGGCGTCGGGCCTGAGGCAGGAAATGCTGATAAATCTTACCGCCGCCGATAATCATAATTTCCGGCACCTCGCCACAGGCAGCAATCGCCGCTTCTGGCGTAGGCACCCAGGTAACGCGGGCGTCGTCGCCGGGGCTACGGCTAATCACAATATTCTGACGCCCCGGCAGCGGACGACCAATTGATTCCCACGTCCTGCGCCCCATCACCACGGGCTTGTCCAGCGTGTTGCGCTTAAACCAGGCCAGGTCGGCCGGCAAACTCCACGGCATGGCGTTTTCCATACCAATTACGTGGTCGGCCGCCAGAGCGGCAATCAGACTGATCATTGTTAAAATCCCCGGGTCAAAAAATTGTCGCCACTATACGGAAAGCCGCAGGTTTCGTCGACGGATGCAGCACAAGGTGCTGTAGAAAATCTCTGCCGTATCACATACCCGCGGCCGGACATTCTGGCAAACTCACGCGGGTTGCGACAGCGGGCCTGCGATGGCAGCCGCTTTGCGCACTGTAAATCTCCCTGCACAAGCGTAAAGGCCAGGGTATAGTGCAGAATTCGAACGCCTGAAAGAGTCAGAATATGCTGGAAACTACTCTGCTTATCGCAACTATCGCTACCCTGGGAATGCTTTCTCCCGGGCCAGACTTTTTTCTGGTAATCAAAAACGCGGCCCGCTATACGCGCCCGGCGGCGCTAATGACCTGTGCCGGGGTTATCTCTGGCGTGGCGACCCATATGAGCTACTGCGTGGCCGGACTGGCCGTGGTAATCACCACTACGCCCTGGCTGTTCGGGCTGTTGAAGTACGCCGGGGCCGCTTATCTGGTCTGGGTCGGCCTGCACGCCCTCTTTTCCCGGGGCGGTGGCAAGATGGACGTCAGTCAGTACAGCCCCCGGCAAACCACGCTGAAAAAGGCGTTTCTCCAGGGCTATTTATGCAACTTGCTGAATCCCAAAGCGACGCTTTTCTTCCTGGCGATGTTTACTCAGGTGTTAAGCATAAATTCCGGTCCAGGTGAAAAACTATGGTATGCCGGCGTGATTGTCGGACTGTCAGCGATCTGGTGGCCACTGCTGGTATTACTGATTCAGAGCGACCCCGTGCGTAAAGGACTGGCCAGAACACAAAAGATTGTCGACAAGCTCCTGGGCGGAGTGCTGCTGGCGCTGGGCATCAAGGTCGCATTAAGTTAAGGCCCTCCCGGGGGAGGGCCTGGATTTACACTTCGGGCTTCGCCGCTGGCTCATCCGCCAGATCGCCGCTATGTAGACCCTCTTCGGTTCCCTGCCAGCCCAGCCTCTGACCGGTATTAAGGTGGTTGCGATCCTGATTGATAATTTCCGTCAGCATCGCGCCTGAACGCTGGTAAATGGCGGCGCGGGTGGCGGTATCGCTTTCACCGTTGACCAGCTCTTCCACCATCCGAATATTGAAACGCCGGAAGTGATCCGCCCGCTCCCTGGCCTCATAGCCGCCAACGCCCAGCGCTTCCAGCGTCATACGTCCCGCTCTGAGCGCGCCTTCAAAGGTTTCTCGCTCCGGCTGCTCAATACCGACCTGACGCAGACGAATATAGTGATCCACATCGCGGGCCCTGGCGACGATCTTCAGGTGCGGAAAGTGCTCTCTGGCAAGCTCCGTCAGTTGCATATTGACCTGGGGATCGTCTATGGCATTAATCAGTACCTCGGCTTTTTCGGCGCCGGCGGACTCCAGCAGATCGAGACGCGTGGCGTCGCCGTAGAACACCTTCATCCCAAATTTACGCAGGGTTTCAATATGATCCGGATCGTGATCCAGCACCACCATCTTCACGCCGCTGGTAAACAGCAGACGACCGGCAATCTGGCCAAAGCGGCCAAAACCAGCGATGATCACCCGGGGCTGTTCTTCATCGATATCGTCGGCCTCCCCCTGCTGCTGAGCGCCGCTCTTCTCCAGTTTCGCCAACAGCACCAGCAGCAGCGGCGTAATCGCCATAGACAGCGCCACCGCCAGCGTCAGGGACTTGGCCCAGCCGTCGTCCAGCACCTGCGCCATATGGGCCGCCCCGAAAACCACGAAGGCGAATTCGCTGCCCTGTCCCAGCAGCGCCGCAAAGGTGCGCCACTGACGACGCGGTACCCGCAGCGGCCAGCCGATGGCCCAGAGCACCACGCCTTTAATCACCTGAAATCCCACCAGCAACACAACCACCCGCAGGGGGTTATCGATAAGCGTACCGAAGTCGATGGACATGCCGACACCGATAAAAAACAGCCCCAGCAACAGCCCCTTAAACGGTTCGATATCGCTCTCCAGCGCATGGCGATATTCAGAGCTGGCCAGCAGTACCCCGGCCAGAAAAGCGCCCATCGCCATGGAAAGCCCCGCCTCTTCCAGCAGCAGCCCGAAGCCAAATACCAGAAACAGCGCCACGGCGCTGAATACTTCCCGCAGGCCAGACCGCGCCACAAAACGCAGCATCGGGCGCGTAACGTAGCGGCCCAGCAGGATGACCAGCGCCAGCGCCCCCGCCACCTTCAGCGCCGACAGGGTAAAAGCGCCCAGCGTCGTGGCGGCGCCGCTGCTGGCCAGTAGCGGAATCATCGCCACCAGTGGAATCGCGGCGATATCCTGGAACAGTAGCAGCGCGAAGGCGCTACGCCCCATGGGACTCACCGTCAGGTTGCGTTCGTTCATCGCCTGCATGGCGATAGCCGTAGAAGAGAGCGCCAGCGTCAGCCCGACCAGCGCTGCCACCTGCCAGCGCAGCCCCAGCGCTACGCAGAATCCCCCCAATGCCAGGCCGCAGGCCGCCATCTGCAAAAATCCGCCGCCAAATACCGAGGCGCGTAACCGCCACAGACGCTGCGGATCGAGCTCCAGACCGATGACGAACAGCATCAGCACCACGCCGATTTCGGCAAAATGCAGAATAGTTTCGGCATCGGTCACCAGCCGCAAACCCCAGGGGCCGATAATACAACCGGCAATCAGATAGCCGAGTACCGATCCCAGCCCAAGACGCACCGCGATGGGCACAATCAGCGCGGCGGATCCAAGATAGATCAGCGCCTGTATCATGCTATGGCTATCCATTATCCACCTCCTGCCAGTCCAGCAGGCGCTGCCGGTAACGCGCCGCGTGCATTTTCATGACCTCATCTTCGCAAATAAAGGCATCGTGCAGCGTGAATGGCCGCAGCCAGTTCAGTCCGCAATAGAGCGCGGTCGCCTGAAGCGGCTGTGCCAGAACCTCAAAACCGGGGTGCTCGCCCAGTTCGAAATGATGTTCGCTGCCGCCGGTGGTCACCGCCCACATCAGACTCTTGCCACGCAGCGCCCTGCCCCCTTCGCCATAGGCCCAACCGTGGGACAGCACTTTATCGATCCACAGCTTCATCAGCGGCGGAATGCTGTACCACTGCATGGGATGCTGCCAGATAATCAAATCGGCTTTGGCCATCGCCGCCTGTTCAGCCCCGACATCGATATTAAAGTCAGGATACAGGTGATACAGCGTGCGAATCTCCACCCCAGCTAAATCCCGTACCTGCTCCAGCATGCTGCGATTCGCATGGGAGTGCTCAGGATAGGGATGTGCATAAATAATCAGAATCATAAACATCCACTGCGTTGTTATCGTCTTCTTCGTTTAGCGCACAGGGATAACGGGCAGAGGCCGCGAAAGAGTGGAATAAGGAAGCGAATCGCCGTCCGTCGCTGCTTAAAGGATCCCTGGCGGGAAACATCCACAAAGAGTGTAGTCCGTTAACTTCTGACCTGACAGAGGGAAGTGAGAATGTACTGAAAAAATCGGAGGGCTGCGTGAGAAAAAAAGGAAATATCGTACTACGAGGTGGACACAGCAGCCCCGCGCTCGCTGTGCCCGTGCCCCTGATGCTGGTTCAGGGACGCCACCTCAGGTCGTGAAACCCTTAGTTATCCAGTTCGTTCATGGACTTAACCTGATCGCGGTTAATCTGTTCGGTTCTGCCGGTCTCGGCATTTTTGTAGGAGACCAGGCCGGTGTCGTCATCCACCTGAGGCTTACCGTCGGTGACAATGGTTTTGCCATCGGTGGTTTTGATGGACTGATTCGACGAGCAACCGCCGACCAAGAGCAGAGCCACTGCAGCAAGCGTAGAAGTAACAAGGAGTCTGGTACGCATAGTTTTCTCCTGACAATGTGATCGTTTTTCTCATCCGTCCCTACACTATAGCTAAATCGTCGCCTTCCGACAGGTTCTGACGCTAAAAGCAGAGGAGTCTTAAGAAAAGTTTCCCCAGTAAATCAATGAAAAACGGCCCCCGCCAGAGCGGGAGCCGTCTCAGTGACAGGCAGCCAGGTCGCGCTTATTTTGCCATCTGCGCGTGCATTTCCTGAACCGAAATAACCTGGTCGGTGGCATTGGCATTCAGCGACATCGCTGTAGCAAAACCGCCGTTCAGGGTGGTGTCGTAGTGCACCTTATACTGCAGCGCGCTGCGGCGAATAACGCGGGAATCCTCAATCGCCTGGCGGCCAGCGGTGGTGTTGATAATGTAGCTGTACTCACCGTTCTTAATGCGATCCTGGATATGCGGGCGCCCCTCGTGCACCTTGTTAACCAGGCGCGGATTGATACCCGCCTCGCCCAGCACAATGGCGGTGCCGTGGGTAGCGTCCAGCTCGAAGCCATGCTTAATCAGCCTGGCCGCCAGATCAACCACCCGCTCTTTATCGCCTTCGCGCACCGAAAGCAGGGCGCGGCCCCCTTTCTGCATCTTGCTCTGGCTGCCCAGCATCGCCTTGGCGAACGCTTCGGCAAAGGAGCGACCAACCCCCATCACCTCACCGGTAGAGCGCATTTCCGGCCCCAGCAGCGGATCAACGCCCGGGAACTTGTTGAACGGCAGCACCACCTCTTTCACTGAATAGTAAGGCGGAATCACCTCTTCAGTGTGCCCCTGGCTCGCCAGACTCTGACCCGCCATGACGCGTGCCGCTACCTTAGCCAGCTGTACGCCAGTCGCTTTGGAGACGAAAGGCACGGTACGCGCCGCCCGCGGGTTCACCTCAATCAGGTAGACTTCGTTGTCCTTCACCGCGAACTGCACGTTCATCAGGCCGCGCACCTGGAGTTCAAAGGCCAGTTTACGCACCTGATCGCGCATCACATCCTGAATCGACTGGCTCAGGGTATAGGCCGGCAGCGAACAGGCGGAGTCGCCGGAGTGCACGCCAGCCTGTTCAATATGCTCCATAATGCCGCCAATCAGCACCGTATCACCGTCGCAGATAGCGTCGACATCCACTTCTACCGCATCATCCAGGAAGTGGTCGAGCAGTACCGGCGCATCGTTAGAGACGCTGACCGCCGTCTTGAAATAGCGCTTGAGGTCCATTTCGTCATAGACGATTTCCATAGCGCGGCCGCCCAGAACGTAAGAGGGGCGTACCACCAGCGGGTAGCCTATCTCTTTCGCCTTCTCAACCGCCTGTTCAATGGTGGTCACAGTGGCGTTAGCCGGCTGCTTCAGCTTCAGCCTTTCCACCGCCTGCTGGAAGCGTTCGCGGTCTTCCGCACGGTCGATAGCATCCGGGCTGGTACCGATAATCGGCACGCCGGCGGCTTCCAGGTCGCGGGCCAGTTTCAGCGGAGTCTGACCGCCATACTGCACGATAACCCCTTTCGGCTGCTCGACGCGCACGATTTCCAGCACGTCTTCCAGCGTTACCGGCTCGAAGTAGAGGCGGTCGGACGTGTCATAGTCGGTGGAAACCGTCTCCGGATTACAGTTCACCATGATGGTTTCATAACCATCTTCGCGCAGCGCCAGCGCGGCATGTACGCAGCAGTAATCAAACTCGATGCCCTGGCCGATACGGTTTGGGCCACCGCCCAGCACCATAATCTTGTCGCGCTGCTGGTTGGGGCGCGATTCGCACTCCTCTTCCCACGTGGAATACATATAGGCGGTATCGGTGGCGAACTCGGCGGCGCAGGTATCCACGCGCTTATAGACCGGATGCAGACCAAACTTCTCACGCAGCTTGCGGATTTCGCCTTCGCGCACGCCCACCAGTTTCGCCAGCCGCGCATCGGAGAAGCCTTTACGCTTCAGCTGACGCAGGAAGGTCGAATTCAGGCCGGTAATACCGACTTCCGCCACCTGCTCTTCCAGGCGCACCAGCTCTTCAATCTGCACCAGGAACCAGCGGTCGATATTGGTCAGGTTGAAGACGCCGTCCACCGACAGCCCGGCACGGAAAGCATCGGCGATATACCAGATACGCTCGGCACCGGCATCCTTCAGTTCGCGACGGATTTTGGTTAGCGCTTCCGGGTCATCAAGGCTGACTTTCGGGTCAAAGCCGGTGGCGCCGACTTCCAGACCGCGCAGCGCTTTCTGCAGCGACTCCTGCTGGGTACGGCCGATGGCCATGACCTCGCCTACCGACTTCATCTGAGTCGTCAGACGGTCATTGGAACCTGCAAATTTCTCGAAGTTAAAGCGCGGAATCTTGGTAACCACATAGTCAATGGAAGGCTCAAACGAGGCCGGGGTACGCCCGCCGGTGATATCGTTCATCAGCTCGTCCAGGGTATAGCCCACCGCCAGCTTGGCCGCCACTTTAGCAATCGGGAAGCCGGTGGCTTTCGATGCCAGCGCCGACGAGCGCGATACGCGCGGGTTCATTTCAATGACGATCAGGCGGCCGGTTTTCGGATTCACCGCGAACTGAACGTTAGAGCCGCCGGTTTCCACACCTATCTCACGCAGTACCGCCATCGAGGCGTTACGCATGATCTGGTACTCTTTATCGGTCAGGGTCTGCGCCGGAGCGACGGTAATAGAGTCACCGGTGTGAATCCCCATCGCATCGAAGTTCTCAATTGAGCAGACGATGATGCAGTTATCGTTGCGATCGCGCACCACCTCCATCTCGTACTCTTTCCAGCCAATCAGCGACTCATCTATCAGCAGTTCATTGGTCGGAGAGAGATCCAGGCCACGCTGGCAAATCTCTTCAAACTCTTCGCGGTTATACGCGATGCCACCGCCGGTGCCGCCCATGGTAAAGGAGGGACGGATAATGCAGGGGAATCCGACATCTTCGGCAACAGCCAGCGCTTCATCCATGGTGTGCGCAATGCCAGAGCGAGCGGTTTCCAGGCCGATCTTCTTCATCGCGACGTCGAAACGACGACGATCTTCCGCTTTATCAATGGCATCCGCGGTGGCGCCAATCATGGCAACGCCGAACTCTTCCAGTACGCCCTGACGTTCCAGCTCCAGCGCGCAGTTAAGCGCGGTCTGACCACCCATGGTCGGCAGCACCGCATCCGGGCGCTCTTTTTCAATGATCTTACGCACCACTTCCCAGTGGATCGGCTCAATATAGGTAGCATCCGCCATATCCGGGTCGGTCATGATGGTGGCCGGGTTGGAGTTCACCAGAATGACCCGGTAGCCTTCTTCGCGCAGCGCCTTGCAGGCCTGAGCGCCGGAATAGTCGAATTCACACGCCTGGCCGATCACAATCGGGCCGGCGCCAAGAATCAGGATGCTTTTAATATCGGTACGTTTTGGCATGGCTCTTCTTGCTCCTGATTATTTCGCGCTGTGGCGATGTTGCTCAATAAGCTCAATAAAGTGGTCGAACAGCGGGGCAGCGTCGTGCGGGCCGGGGCTTGCTTCGGGATGCCCCTGGAAGCTAAACGCGGGCTTGTCGGTGCGGTGAATCCCCTGCAGGGTACCGTCGAACAGCGAACGGTGGGTCGCACGCAGATTTTCCGGCAGTGTGCTTTCATCGACCGCAAAACCGTGGTTCTGCGCCGTGATCATGACGCAATCCCTGTCCAGATCTTTCACCGGGTGGTTGCCACCGTGATGGCCGAATTTCATCTTCACGGTGCGAGCGCCGCTGGCCAGAGCCAGCAGCTGATGGCCAAGGCAGATGCCGAACACAGGGATATCGGTTTCCAGAAAGCGGGTAATCGCTTCAATGGCATAGTCGCAGGGTTCCGGATCGCCAGGACCGTTAGAGAGGAAGATGCCATCCGGATTCATTTTCAACACCTCTTCCGCCGGCGTCTGGGCGGGTACAATCGTCAGTCGGCAGCCGCGATCCACCAGCATGCGCAGAATATTACGCTTGGCGCCATAGTCGTAGGCCACCACGTGATACGCCAGCGCCTCTTCGCTCTGCTCTTCAGGCAGGCCACCCTGCAACGTCCAGCTTCCCTGACGCCAGTAGTTTACGGTATTGCAGGTCACTTCTTTCGCAAGGTCCATTCCCTTAAGACCCGGGAAAGCCCGCGCCTGCGCCAGCGCGCTGGCGGCATCGGGATTATCGCCGGCAATAATACAGCCATTCTGAGCCCCCTTCTCGCTTAACAGGCGCGTCAGTTTGCGGGTATCGATATCGGCAATGGCCACAATATTGTGGCGCTTCAGGTAGCTGGAGAGATCTTCAGTGCTCCGGAAGTTGCTGGCAATAATAGGCAGATCGCGAATTACCAGCCCCTGAGCATGTACCCGGGAAGACTCTTCGTCGGCCATGTTGGTACCGACATTACCGATATGAGGATAAGTAAGAGTGACAATCTGGCGGGAATAGGAAGGGTCGGTGAGGATTTCTTGATAACCGGTCATTGAAGTATTGAAAACGACCTCTCCCACGGCCGATCCTAATGCCCCAATGGCCCGACCGTGGAATTGGGTTCCGTCTTCCAGAACCAACAGCGCTGACTTAATCAAAACGTCCTCCAGGGAATAAACAGTCACTTTTATTGCATAGTAATTCATACCATAAGGAAGAATCAATGCAATTACCGCACGACACGGCGAATTTTTGACAAACGGCGGCATTCTAGAGAGAGGCGGAGGGAAAGTCCAGCCTTAAGGGTGTTTTTTATTATTATTTTGAGTATCTGAAGAGAAATTTAAGGAGTAACAATCAAAAAAAGCAAAAAACCAGGCCACAAAAGGGTCTTTATGGCGAAGAAAATTAAAAAACCATTCTATCACAGCTAAGCAAAGTAGACCAAATGGTCAAAATTTACCAAAAATGATATAGAAAAGCATGAAAACAAAAAATTATAACAACTTCAGGCAAAATAAACACCAAAACCAATAAATAAAAAGGGTGACAAAATATCACCCTGACAATCAATATATTATGATTGAAATTACCACATCACACGGCTTACAACTCATTGAGTTCCAGCACATCACGCATATCGTAAAGGCCAGTTTTTTTCGTCATTAACCACAAAGCAGATCGAACAGCGCCATTTGCAAAAGTCATCCGGCTGGAAGCCTTGTGAGTTATCTCGATACGCTCGCCGATATCTGCAAACATTGCCGTATGTTCGCCAACGATATCGCCTGCACGAACCGTCGCAAAACCAATGGTTCCAGGCAGGCGCTCACCCGTATGACCTTCGCGGGACCAGACCGCGCACTGTTTCAGATCCTTGCCCAGCGCATCAGCGATGGTTTCTCCCATCGCCAGCGCAGTGCCGGATGGAGCGTCCACTTTATGACGATGATGGGCCTCAATAATTTCAATATCAGTATGATTGCCCATGACCTTTGCGGTCTTTTCCAGTAGCTTCAGCAGGACATTAACCCCAACGCTAAAGTTAGCGGCGAAAACGACCGGTATTTCACTGGCAGCGTCCTGAATCGCCTGCTTTCCGGCATCGTCAAAACCCGTAGTGCCGATCACGATGCCTTTAGCATGCTGACGACAAAAGGCCAGGTGGTTCAGCGTTCCTTCCGGACGGGTAAAGTCGATCAACACATCGAAATCGTCAACGACATCCTCAAGTGCGGTGGCGACGCTCACCCCGCAGCGCCCGATCCCCGCCAGCTCACCGGCATCGCTGCCCGCAAGCGTCGACCCCGAACGCTCCAGCGCCGCTCCCAGCGTTACCCCTTGCGCCTGCGTCGCCGCCTGAATCAACTGGCGGCCCATTCTTCCCCCGGCGCCGGCTATAGCGACGCGAACCTGTGCATCATGCATATCTGTCTTGTACTCTTAATAATGAACTGTCGAATAAAACGCTCTCAGATTAGCCAGCCCGGGCCCGGGCCGCCAGCCGAAAGCCCCAATAATTAGAAATTTATGACAAAACGGCTTCAGTATCAGTAAAAGGCATTGCCGCTCTCCGATGACGACTAAGGCTGAAACTGCCAGCCGCCGTCACCGTGGTAGATCATCTGGCGCGTCATACCGCCATCGATACAGATATTCTCGCCGGTGATAAATCCGGCCTTTTCGCTGCACAGAAACAGCGCCATATGAGCGATATCCAGTGGATTGCCCACTCGCCCCACCGGGTGTTGAGCGGCGTCCGGCCCCTGATAATCGGTAAAATTGGTATCGATCCAGCCCGGCGAAATAGCATTAACCCGCGCTTTTCCCGCCAGGCTCACTGCCAGTGCGTGAGTCAGCGCCGAGATCCCCCCTTTAGCGGCCGTATAGCTTTCCGTATTGGGCTGGCTCATGCGGTCGCGGGACGACGAGATATTGATAATAGCGGCCCCCGGGCGAAAACAGGGCGCAAAGCGTTTGCTGAGCCAGAAAGGGGCGCTGATCCCCACCTGTAACGCCTCGTTGAACTGCCGCCAGCTCAGATTTTCGATACCGCCATTCATAAACATGGCGTTATTAATCAGGAAATCCACCGCGCCGTGACGGGCAATCACCCTATCGGCGAAGTGGTTCAGATCGGACTCACTGGCCAGATCGCCGGTAAAGGTACACCCCGGCTGTTTATCGATACTGCATACGGTCGCCCCCGCCTGCTCAAAGGCCTGTACCAGGGTTTTACCAATACCGGCCGCGCCGCCAGTGATTACTGCGATTTTGCCGTTAAATTCCGCCATGCACTCCTCCACTTTTCAGGGCGCCTGTGCCAGTAATTCCGCCACCCAGCGGCGAAAACCACCCACATCCAGCCCCAGAGCTACCCGGGCGTTAGCCGGCTGCTCCAGTCTTCCTTCAATATCCACCACGGTGGTGCCCGCAGTCCACTGCCCCTGGGTCTCAACAGCGACAAAGCAGTCACGCAGCTCAAACAGCTGCGGCTGCACCAGCGCGGCGATGGCGCACAGGTCATGCATCCGCAGGCCGGTGGACATACTGCCGCTGCGATAGTGGCTGAAGATCGCGTGCAGCATGGCGCCGGTGCGGTTCATCGTCGGTAGCTGCGCCAGAAAATCCGGCGCCAGTATCGCCTGGTTGGTGACATCCAGACCGCACATCACAATATCCAGGCCACTGGTAAAGACTCTGGCGGCCGCTTCAGGATCCACGGCGATATTAAATTCAGCATTAGGGGTAAAGTTACCGCGCCCGGCGGAGCCGCCCATAATGACCAGACGATGAATTTTATCGACGGCATCCGGATACTGGGTCAGTAACAGCGCGATATTGGTCAGCGGCCCAATAGCCACCAGCGTCATCGGCTGCGGGCTTGCCGTAAGGCGCTCATAAATAGCCTGAAAAGCCGGTATCGCCAGCGGCGCGCGATCGTGCTCCACAAAATCATAGCCTTCCATACCGGAAATGCCATGCACCCCGGCGGCGTCGCGCCCGGGACGCGCCAGCGGCGTGGCCGCACCGCGGGCCACCGGTACGTCCGCCTGCCAGAAATGAATTAGCTGCAATGCGTTACGGGTGGTTTTATCCACCCCGACATTACCCGCTACGGTACTAATCAATTGCAGATCCAGTTGAGGGGAAAAGAGCGCGGCGGCAAGCGCCACGGCATCGTCGATGCCGGGATCGGTATCGAGGATAATCGGGATGCGGTTCATCGGCTTCTCCATAAAAAAATGCCAGACGGTTTATCCATCTGGCATTCTCGCATACTGCCGATGATATGCATGAACCGGGATTGCGGCCCCGGTTACAGCGCTGGCTTATGCTTCGTGCGCATCCAGTCGCAGCTCTCTGGGCACCTCGAAGAAGATATTTTCTTCACGGCCGGTCAACTCAAGCACGTCACCGCCGCCCATCGCTTTCAGCCGCGCCAGCACGTTCTGTACCAGCACATCTGGCGCTGAGGCGCCGGCGGTAACGCCCACACATGCTATATCAGTCAGCCAGCTGTCCTGAATGTCGCTGGCGTCGTCGATAAGCCAGGCCGGTTTCCCCATTCGCCTGGCCAGTTCCGCCAGACGATTGGAGTTGGAGGAGTTCTTTGACCCCACCACCAGCACCGCATCGGCCTGGCTCGCCAGCTCACGTACCGCCTGCTGCCGGTTAGTGGTTGCGTAGCAGATATCGTCTTTACGCGGCCCGACGATCTTCGGAAAGCGGTCGCGCAGCGCATCTATCACCTCGGAAGTGTCATCCACCGACAGCGTGGTCTGAGTCATAAACGACAGCTTGCCTTCGTCTTTGATCTCAAGTTTCCAGACATCGTCCGGCGATTCCACCAGATACATGCCCCCTTTCGGGTTGCTGTACTGGCCCATGGTGCCCTCCACTTCCGGATGGCCAGCATGGCCAATCAGGATCGACTCTTCGCCGCGGCGGCTGGCGCGCGCCACTTCCATATGAACCTTGGTCACCAGCGGGCAGGTAGCGTCAAAGATGGTCAGATCGCGGCTCTTCGCTTCGTTGCGCACCGCCTGGGAAACGCCATGAGCTGAAAAGATCAGAATAGCGCCATCCGGCACTTCGCTGATCTCTTCAATAAAAATAGCGCCACGTTCGCGCAGGTCATCCACCACATAGCGGTTGTGCACCACTTCATGGCGCACATATACCGGCGCCCCGTAGATCGCCAGCGCGTTCTCTACGATGCTGATAGCCCTGTCGACCCCGGCACAGAAGCCCCGGGGATTAGCCAGCAGAATCCGCATGTTGCCCCTCCAGTGCCGGATCGATTTCCAGCACCTCGATATCAAAATGGATGGTGCGCCCGGCAAGCGGGTGATTGAAGTCCACAGTAATGGAATCTCCGCTCACTTCGCGAATCACGCCGGGCATCTCGCTGCCGTCCATTGCGGTAAAGAGCATAATAGTGCCGGGCTCCGGCTCCCCGGCATCGATAAATTCGCGCCGGGAGAAATACTGAATCAGATCCGGGCTGGAGACGCCGAAAGCCTCTTCTGGCTGTAGCGAAAACTGACTCTTTGCCCCCGGCTTCAGCCCCAGAAGATGCCGTTCCAGCCCTTCAGAGAGGGAACCATCCCCCATACGAAACAGCGCCGGTTTACCGTTAGCCTGAGTCGACTCCGCCGTAGAACCGTCGTCCAGTTTCAGCGTGAAGTGCACCAGCACTGCGCTGTCGCTCTGTACAGAGTCCGCCATTAGCTCCCCTTGTTGTTGGCCGCTTTCTTCTTACCGGAAGGCGTAATAAAGCTTTCCAGCACGATAAGGGCAGCGCCGATGCAGATCCCCGCATCAGCAATGTTAAAGGTGGCAAAGTGCCAGTCGCCGACATAAAAGTCGATCATATCGACCACAAAGCCATGCACCATACGGTCGAACAGGTTGCCCAACGCCCCGCCGATAATCAAAGCATAGGCGATATTGTTGAGCTTCTGGCTGGCCGCAGAGCGGTACATCAGCGCCAGTAAAACCACCGCAATGCCAATGGCGATGCCGGCAAAGAACCAGCGCTGCCAGCCTCCTTTATCCGCCAGGAAACTGAATGCCGCGCCCGGATTATGGGCGTAGTGCAAATTCAGAAATGGAATCAGCGGCCGGGTTTCAAACAGCTGGAAATTATCCATCACCCACTGTTTGACGCCCAGATCCACCACCAGAATCAGTAGCGCCAGCCATAGCCAGCGCAGCCCCGTTGAAAATATCGGTTTACTCATCAGGCAAACTTACGTTGTTCACCGTCACCGGCGACGTTACTGACACAGCGCCCGCAGATCTCTGCATGGTCCGCCACCTTACCGATATCGGTCGTGTAGTGCCAGCAGCGTGGGCACTTCTCGCCAATGGCTTTGCTCAGACCCACTTTCAGGCCCTTAATCAGCTCACTCGGCACAGCCTCTTCGCCTGCTGCGGCATAATCTGCGACTTCAGCGCCCGAGGTCAACAGGACAAATCGCAGTTCTTCGCCCAGCGAACGCAGCTTCGCCGCCAGCTCCGGCTCGGCATACAGCGTCACCGCCGCTTCCAGCGAACCGCCTACGCGCTTATCGGCACGAGCCTGTTCAATAACCTTGTTCACTTCGCCGCGCACCTGCAGCAGGTCAGCCCAGAAGGCATCGTTCATCGGCTCATTTTCCGCCAGACCAAACAGCCCCTGATACCATTCACCGGTGAACACGTACTTATCGCGTTCGCCCGGCAGATGGCCCCACACCTCGTCTGCGGTGAACGAGAGTATCGGCGCCATCCAGCGTACCAGCGCTTCAACGATATGATAGAGCGCGGTCTGGCAGCTGCGACGCGCCACACTGTCCGCTTTCGCGGTGTACTGGCGATCCTTGATAATATCCAGATAGAAGGAGCCCATCTCAACGGAACAGAAGCGCATCAGACGCTGTACCACTTCATGGAAGTCGTACGCTTCGTATGCCTTCAGGATATCGTCCTGGGCGGCGCGAGCGCAGCCTACCGCCCAGCGATCCAGCACCACCATCTCTTCCGGCTTCACCATATCCTTCGCGGGATCGAACCCGTTCAGGTTGGCCAGCAGGAAGCGGGCAGTATTACGGATACGGCGATAGCTGTCAGCGGCACGCTTAAGGATCTCGTCAGAAACCGCCATTTCGCCAGTGTAGTCGGTGGAAGCCACCCACAGGCGCAGAATATCGGCCCCCAGCTTGTTCATCACATCCTGCGGACTGACGGTATTGCCGATAGACTTGGACATCTTGCGCCCCTGTCCATCCACGGTGAAGCCGTGTGTCAGTACCTGGCGATAAGGCGCTTTGCCCTTCATCGCCGTGGAGATCATCAGCGAAGACATAAACCAGCCGCGATGCTGGTCGGAACCTTCCAGATACATATCGGCGGCGTGACCAGCAAATTCCGGACGCACGTCCACCACGGAGGCATGGGTAGAGCCGGAATCAAACCAGACGTCCAGGGTATCCGGTACCTTCACGTAGTTGTCGGCCTCATCACCCATGATGTCGCGGGGATCGAGATCCCACCAGGCCTGGATGCCGTCCGCTTCCACGCGCTTTGCCACTTCTTCCATCAGTTCCAGGGTGCGCGGATGCAGTTCTTCTGTCTCTTTGTGCACGAACAGAGACATCGGCACCCCCCAGGTACGCTGGCGGGAGATACACCAGTCAGGACGGTTAGCGACCATGGATTCGATACGCGCCTGGCCCCAGTCCGGAATCCACTGCACGCCCTTGATCTCTTCCAGGGATTTTTTACGCAGGCCGTTCTGATCCATATTGATGAACCACTGCGGCGTGGCGCGGAAGATGATCGGCGTTTTATGGCGCCAGCAGTGCGGGTAGCTGTGCAGCAGCTTTTCGACGTGCAGCAGCGCGCCCTTTTCACGTAACAGCTCAACGATGACATCGTTGGCCTTAAAGACCTGCAGGCCATCCAGCGTCGGATAAGTACCCGGCAGGAAGCGACCATCCGGCCCGACCGGGTTGGCGATCTCCAGGCCATATTTCTGGCTGATGGTGTAGTCGTCCGGGCCATGACCGCCTGCGGTGTGTACCGCGCCGGTACCGGCATCCAGCGTCACGTGATCGCCCATGATGGCCGGAACGTCGAAGTCCAGAAACGGATGCTTAAAGCGCAACAGCTCCAGATCGGCCCCTTTTGCAGTGCCCAGAATCTGCCAGCCTTCGATACCGGCGCTCTGCATCACGCTTTCCACCAGCTCTTTCGCCAGGATCAGCGCCCGGCCTTCCGCCTGAACCAGCGCATAGTCAAAATCCGGATGCAGCGAGATGGCGCGGTCGGCTGGCAGCGTCCAGGGTGTGGTGGTCCATATAACCAGAGAGACCGGCCCTTTTACATTATTTACGCCAAACTTCGCGGTCACCGCAGCGGCATCGGTCGCCTGGAAGGCCACATAGATGGACGGCGAGGTTTTGTCATAATATTCCACCTCGGCTTCGGCCAGCGCCGAACGACAGTCCACGCACCAGTGAACCGGCTTGGCCCCTTTATGCAGGTGGCCGTTGCCGATAATCTTACCCAGCGCCCGAATGATGTTGGCTTCGGTTTTGAAGTCCATGGTCAGGTAGGGATGGCTCCAGTCGCCCAGCACGCCAAGACGGATAAAGTCCTTACGCTGGCCTTCCACCTGCTCGGCGGCGTACTTGCGGCAGGCGGCACGGAACTCGGCGGAAGACACTTTCTCGCCCGGCTTGCCGATCAGCTGCTCAACCTTCAGTTCGATAGGCAGGCCGTGGCAGTCCCAGCCTGGGACGTACGGGGAGTCGTAACCGGAAAGCCCTTTGGACTTCACGATAATGTCTTTCAGAATCTTATTAACCGAGTGACCAATATGAATGTTGCCGTTCGCGTAGGGAGGGCCATCATGAAGAATGAAGGTTTTTTTGCCTTTTTTCGCTTTGCGGATGACGCCATACAAATCGTCATCGGTCCAACGCGCCAGCATGCCCGGTTCGCGCTTAGCGAGATCGCCGCGCATCGGGAACCCTGTTTCCGGCAAATTCAGGGTGGATTTAAAGTCACTCATCAGATTCTCGGTTCCGTATTTCGGTTTGGTTAATGCTTTATACCCTAAATAATTCGAGTTGCAGGAAGGCGGCAAGCTCGTGATTCCCCGGGAGCATAGAGAACTATGTGACCGGGGTGAGCGAGTACCGCCAACGCATCTGCAGCTTGAAGTATGACGGGCATATCAAATTCCAGGCGCGGCAACTATTGCGGCAGCGCCAGCCCGAAGAACTCCCGGGCCGTCATCTCGTCTCTGGCGATTTGCGCTTTTAGTTCATCCAGCGAAGCGAATCGCTGCTCGTTGCGAATCTTGCTGCGCATAATCACCTCAATATGTCGCCCGTACAGATCCAGTGTAACGTCCAGCAGATGGACCTCCAGCTGCTGGCGTTTGCCTTTTACCGTGGGACGAGTGCCAATATTGGCAACGCCAAATAATGGCGTTTCTGCGGCGCCCAATACCTCGACGGCATAGACGCCTCTGACCGGCGACACCTGGCGCCGCAGCGGCAGGTTCGCCGTGGGAAAGCCGATGGTGCGCCCCAGTTCATCGCCGTGCACCACGCGCCCGGAGATGGAAAACGGGCGCCCCAGCAGGCTTTCCACCCGTTTTAGATCGTCATGTGCCAGCGCCTGGCGCACCGCGGTACTGCTGATGCGCACGCCACCTTCGCAGAAGGTGTGGGTGCTGACCACATCAAAGCCGTACTTTTGTCCGGCCTTCTGTAATAACAAGAAATCGCCCTTGCGACCAGCGCCAAAACGGAAATCATCCCCCACCGCCAGGTAGCGAACCCCCAGGCGATCGACCAGCAGATCTTTCACGAAGCTTTCCGCAGTCAGCGCCGCAAACCGGCGCTCGAAGCGTATGCAAAGCACGTAATCAACGCCGCACTCGGCAAGATAGCGCACTTTTTCCCGCAGGCGAGTCAGACGCGCTGGGGCTTCACTGCCGGCAAACAGCTCAAGGGGTTGAGGCTCGAAGATCATCACAATCACAGGCAGCTTGCGACGACGCCCCTCTTCGACCAGTCTCTGAAGCAGGGACTGGTGGCCACGATGCACGCCGTCAAAATTACCAATGGTCAACACGCAACCCCGATGGCTGGCGTTGATATTATGTATGCCGCGTATCAGCTTCATGACAGGCTCAAAACAGTGGAAATCGGCGGATTATACCTTGTACAGCCGTTAAAATTAACCGGCGAATGATTCCTTATAGCATAAAGCGGCAATGATTTTTCCGCTCCTGGCTGCCCCCTACGCCACCCAACGAGAGCGGAGTCAATTTTGTCGCTGAAAGACTGTATTCGCGCGCGGCAAGCTGGTAGAATCTTGCGCCATCGTAACGTAACCGGTGCCGCTTGCTTTAACGGCGCTTATTTGCACAAATCCATTGACAAAAGAAGGCTAAACGGGCATATTCCTCGGCCTTTGAATTGTCCACATATGATTATTTGGGAGTTGGACCTTGGCTAATATCAAATCAGCTAAGAAACGCGCCGTACAGTCTGAGAAGCGCCGCAAGCACAACGCTAGCCGTCGCTCCATGATGCGTACCTACATCAAGAAGGTATACGCGGCGATTGCAGCTGGCGACAAAGAAGCTGCTCAGAAAGCATTTAACGAAATGCAACCTATCGTGGATCGTCAGGCCGGTAAAGGTCTGATCCACAAAAACAAAGCAGCGCGTCATAAGTCTAACCTGGTCGCGCAGATCAACAAGATGGCTTAATCGCCCTCGGGTTGTTGCCTGGTAAAAAAAACCCGCATCAGCGGGTTTTTTTATGTCCTTAATCAGCGTACCGGGCTGGCGAACAGTGCCGAATAGTCCCGATTGCAGATACGTTGCACCGCCGGATGCTGGATCATACGCTCGGCAAAAATCACGTGATACTCCTCCATCACGTTATCCATCCGTCCTATCTCTACAATCTCTTCATCGCGGTAGAAATCGTAAGCATAGAGAGTCGGCGCCACAAAAATAGCGTTATGCGCTGCGCCAAAGGCTTTCATCAGCGCCGCATCATCAAACTCGCCGAGGATCTGCACCTTCAAATCCTGCGCGTTAATCCAGTTCAGTAACTTGCGACCCAGCATGGAGCGACGACCGGGAATCAGCAGACTGCGCTGCTCCAGACAAGCGGGAAAAGGTTGTTCCGGCAGTGGCGCCTGGCTCCAGAAGCTAATGCCACATTCGCCGATCTTCACCGAAAACAGCCCCTCCTGTTGGGACGAGTCGATGGGACAATCGGAAAGAATCATATCCAGTTTATGCTGGCTGAGCTGCTCCAGCAGCAGTTCGTGGGTGGATTCGTAACAGCGCAGCCGTATCTGGCCGTCTTCTTCCACAGCGGCATCCAGCACCCCACTGACCAGACGTTTGGAGAGCGCATCCGCCACGCCGACGTCAAACAGCAAATGCGACTCCTTGCGGTAGTTGACGATATCCAGCATTTCCTGGCTCAGCGTGAACATCCGATCCGCATAGCGGAAAACCAGTTGTCCCAGCTCGGAAGGCTCCAGCCCGCGTCCCTTACGCTTAAACAGCTTGCCCTGTAGCCGCTCTTCCAGCAGCTTAATCTGCCCGGTAATGGTCTGGGGTGTCAGACAGAGCACCTCGGCGGCCCCCACAACCGAGCCCTCTTTACAGACGTGCCAGAAGTAGTACAGATGGTTGTAGTTTATATGGGGCATAAGCGTCGCTCCGTGATGAAAATCCCTGCGACCCCATACGACGGAGCCGCCTTATATTTATTAGCGTGAGCGTGCCTGCTACGCTTCGCGTCCGGAAAGTCGCATTCTCAGCATCACATATCCCAGCACCGCAGAAAGCAGCGAACCGACCAGAATTCCCAGCTTCGCCCAGGTGATAAGCTCAGGATCGATATCGCCGAACGCCAGGCTCGCAATAAAGATCGACATGGTAAAGCCGATACCACACAGTACCCCTACCGCGACAATATCCCGGCAGCTTGTCCCTTCCGGCAGCGACGCCAGCTTCAACTTCAGGGCCAGCCAGCAGAACAGGCTGATACCCAGCGGCTTACCTACCAGCAGGCCAGCGATAATGCCCAATGGAAGCAGTGACATCAACCCGCCCGGCGTCACGCCCTGCAGCGGCACTCCGGCGTTTGCGAAGGCGAACAGCGGCAGAATCAGGAACGAAACCCAGGGGTGCAGGATATGTTCCAGCTCCCGGGCCGGCGAGTGCCCATTTTCCGGCTTAAGCGGAATCAGGAAGCCGATAATCACCCCGGCAAGCGTAGCGTGAACGCCCGATTTTAACACCGCAGTCCACAGCACCACTCCCACCAGCAGATAAATTCCAGTCCGTCTCACGTTAAACAGATTCAGCATCACCAGCGCCACAATAGCGACGGCGGCCACGCCCAGTGACAGCACTGACAGCGAACTGGTATAGAACAGCGCGATAATCACGATAGCACCCAGGTCATCGATAATCGCCAGCGCCATCAGGAAGATCTTCAGCGACGCCGGAACCCGGTTGCCCAGTAGCGCCAGGATCCCCAGGGCAAAGGCGATATCGGTCGCCGCCGGAATGGCCCAGCCTTCACGGGTCACGGGATCCTGCGCATTAAACAACAGATAGATAGCGGCCGGTACCACCATGCCACCAATCGCCGCGATGATGGGAAAAACCGCCTGACGGCGGCTGGCCAGCGAGCCGGATATCAGTTCGCGCTTAACCTCCAGGCCAATCATCAGAAAAAAACAGGCCATCAGCGCGTCGTTGATCCACAGCAGCATGTTTTTGTGGATCTCCAGGCTACCCACCTTTAACTCAACCGGCATGTTAAGGAAAGAGAAGTAGCCCGCCTGCGTAGCGGACATATTCGCCAGAAGCATCGCCAGCGCGGCGGTGATAATCAGCAGTACGCCGCCCGAAGCGTCACTGCTGAAGAAGCGTTGTAATTGTTTCATTATTCGCTGTCTCATCAAGTAAAACCGAAGTAATAACTATCATAGGACAGAATAAACATTCGCTAAAAGCAGGTTATTACTGCCGTAAAACTCGGTTTTCACGATAAGTATAGCAAAAGAAAAGACGATGATTCCCCGTCTACCGACGTTCAGCGATATTAACGGTAAAAAGTCGCTCGCAATAATAACCATACGGAAAAACCTGTTATTCAGAGCAATAGCGAAGGGCTGGAATAAAAAAGCCTTAAGGAACCGTCGGCCCCTTAAGGCTATGTCTGGCTAATGAGAGAGACGTTAGCGGGTCAGATCGTCAAAGAACTTTTTTACCCCGTCGAAGAAGCTTTTGGAGCGCGGGCTGTTTTTCTCGCCGGTCGGGCCACCAAAGCTTTCCTGCAGTTCATTGAGCAGTTGCTTCTGCCTCTCGTTCAGGCTGACCGGCGTTTCCACCACCACCCGACACAGCAGGTCGCCCTGAGCGCCACCGCGCACCGATTTCACGCCCTTACCGCGCATACGGAACAGCTTGCCGGTCTGGGTTTCGCTCGGAACTTTCAGCTTAACGCGGCCATCCAGGGTAGGCACTTCAATCTCGCCGCCCAGTGCCGCCATCGTAAAGTTGATTGGCACTTCACAGTACAGGTTATTCCCTTCGCGTTCGAAGATAGGATGCGGCTTAACCTGCACCTGAACGTAGAGATCCCCTGCCGGAGCCCCGTGCTCGCCAGCCTCGCCCTCGCCCGCCAGGCGGATGCGATCGCCGGTATCGACGCCGGCCGGAATTTTAACCGACAGCGTTTTGCTCTTCTCGACGCGACCATGGCCATGACACCTGGTGCAGGGATCGGTAATCAGCGTACCGCGTCCCTGACAGTGCGGACAGGTCTGCTGTACGGTAAAGAATCCCTGGCGCATCTGTACCTGACCAGCTCCGTGACAGGTGGGACAGGTCTGGGGCTTGGAGCCCGCCTTCGCGCCACTACCGTGGCACAGATCGCACTCTTCAAGCGTCGGAATACGGATCTCTTTGGTCACGCCGCGTACCGCTTCTTCCAGCGACAGCTCCATGTTGTAGCGTAAATCGGCGCCGCGCGCGGCGCGGGTTCTGCGACCGCCGCCAAAGATGTCGCCAAATACGTCGCCAAAGATATCGCTGAAGTCAGCGCCGCCGCCAAAGCCACCGCCGCCGAAACCGCCACCGCCCATGCCGCCTTGCTCAAAGGCGGCATGGCCGTACTGATCGTAAGCCGCGCGCTTCTGATCGTCGGTCAGAATTTCGTAGGCTTCTTTAATCTCTTTAAACTTATCTTCGGCCTCTTTATTCCCGGGGTTACGATCCGGGTGATATTTCATGGCCAGGCGTTTATAGGCTTTTTTAATATCGCGTTCTTGTGCATCTTTCGCGACGCCTAAAATCTCGTAGTAGTCTTTCTTCGCCATCTTTTTATCTGCCCTTATCCCCGAGGCGATTCCACTAATCCTCCCGGGAATAGATGAATAAACGGGCGTGGAGGAATCCCCCTACGCCCGTGCGAACAATCTTACCCACTCAAAGGGCGATTATTTTTTGTTGTCTTTAACTTCTTCGAACTCCGCGTCGACCACGTCGTCGTTCTTGTCGGCACCGGCATCCGCTCCAGGCTGGGCCTGCTGCTGCGCATTCTGCTGAGCGATTTCGACCAGTTTGGCTGAAACCTGCGCCAGCTCCTGCATTTTCGCTTCGATATCGGCCTTATCTTCACCTTTCAGGGAAGTTTCCAGCGCGCTCAGCGCAGACTCGATAGCGGTTTTGTCGTCAGCCGGGAGCTTATCACCTGCTTCTTCAACCTGTTTACGGGTGCTGTGTACCAGGTGATCCGCCTGATTACGGGTCTGTACCAGTTCCTCAAACTTACGGTCGGATTCAGCGTTGGCTTCTGCTTCCTGTACCATCTTGTTGATCTCTTCCTCGTTCAGACCGGAAGAGGCCTTGATGGTGATCTTCTGCTCTTTACCGCTGTTTTTGTCTTTCGCGGATACGTGCAGGATACCGTCGGCATCGATGTCAAAAGTGACTTCGATCTGCGGCATACCGCGCGGCGCCGGGTTGATGCCGTCCAGGTTGAACTGGCCCAGGGACTTGTTATCACCGGCACGCTTACGTTCCCCCTGCAGCACATGAATAGTTACGGCAGACTGGTTATCTTCAGCGGTAGAGAACACCTGGCTATGCTTGGTCGGAATCGTGGTGTTCTTGCTAATCAGCGGAGTCATCACGCCGCCCATGGTTTCGATACCCAGAGAGAGCGGAGTCACGTCCAACAGCAGCACATCTTTCACATCACCGGTCAACACGCCGCCCTGCACAGCAGCGCCAATAGCCACTGCCTCATCCGGGTTCACGTCTTTACGCGGATCTTTACCGAAGAACTCGGCCACTTTCTTCTGCACCATCGGCATACGGGTCTGACCGCCGACCAGGATAACGTCATTGATGTCGGAAACCGACAGACCAGCGTCCTGCAGCGCGACTTTCAGCGGCTCGATGGAGCGGTTAACCAGATCTTCCACCAGGGATTCCAGTTTGGCGCGAGTCACCTTGATATTCATGTGTTTCGGACCGGTAGCATCTGCAGTGATATACGGCAGGTTGACATCGGTCTGCTGTACGGAGGAAAGCTCTATTTTTGCTTTTTCTGCCGCTTCTTTCAGGCGCTGCATCGCCAGCGGATCGTTACGCAGATCAATACCCTGATCCTTCTTGAATTCGTCAACCAGGTAGTTGATCAGACGGGTATCGAAGTCTTCGCCACCCAAGTGAGTATCACCATTGGTCGCCAGCACTTCGAAGGTTTTTTCGCCGTCAACGTCATCAATTTCGATGATGGAGATATCGAAAGTACCACCGCCCAGGTCGTATACCGCGATGGTGCGGTTGCCAGTCTGCTTGTCCAGGCCATAAGCCAGCGCAGCCGCGGTCGGTTCGTTGATGATACGCTTCACTTCCAGACCCGCGATACGGCCGGCGTCTTTCGTTGCCTGACGCTGCGCATCGTTAAAGTAGGCCGGAACAGTGATAACCGCTTCGGTAACCGGCTCGCCCAGGTAATCCTCGGCGGTCTTCTTCATTTTCTTCAGCACTTCGGCAGAAATCTGCGGCGGTGCCATTTTCTGACCTTTAACTTCAATCCATGCGTCGCCGTTATCAGCGTCGACAATTTTATAAGGCATGATGGACACATCACGCTGAACCTCCTCGTCCTGGAAGCGACGGCCAATCAGACGCTTGATTGCAAACAGGGTGTTCTGCGGGTTAGTCACCGCCTGACGTTTAGCCGGCTGACCCACCAGAGTTTCACCATCCTGAGTATATGCAATGATAGAAGGCGTGGTGCGTTCGCCCTCTGCATTCTCGAGCACGCGTGCCTGAGTGCCGTCCATAATCGCTACACAAGAGTTGGTAGTACCCAGGTCGATACCAATAATTTTACCCATCTAAACGTCTCCACTAAAAATTCGTCATCTTTGAGATCGTGAACCTGTAATAAGGGCAAAATTGTCTCTTTCAACCGCCCGGATTCGCTTTTTTTCAGATTCACTTTTCTTTGGTTGACTACAAGATGGGGTCGTCCTGCTCGCCATCAAGGGGCAAAGCAAAAAAAATTTCATTGTTACCCCTTTCGATCAAAGACGCAGCAGGCAGGGCCCCTATATGATGCGCCGCCAGCCGCCAGAGAGCGGCTGTTTCGTTAATGATGATACTGAGGCTCCATGGAAACTCTAAAACTGGCCAACCCGGCTCCGCTGGGCCTGATGGGCTTTGGCATGACCACCATCCTGCTCAATTTGCACAACATTAATCTGTTCCCCCTCGACGGTATTATTCTGGCGATGGGTCTCTTTTATGGCGGTCTCGCGCAAATTATTGCCGGAGTGCTGGAATATAAGAAGGGTAACACTTTCGGCCTGACGGCTTTCATCTCTTACGGCTGTTTCTGGATGACGCTGGTCGCCATTCTGCTGTTGCCGAAAATGGGGCTGGCCGACGCGGCAAACAGCCAGTTTATGGGCGTCTGGCTCGGGCTGTGGGGCATCTTTACTTTGTTTATGTTCTTCGGCACTCTGGGAGGAAACCGCGCCCTGCAATTTGTGTTTCTGAGCCTGACGGTGCTCTTCGCCCTGCTTGCCATCGGCCATCTGGCCGACAGCGCACAGACGGTACGCGTCGCCGGTTGGATCGGCATCATCTGCGGTGCCAGCGCCTTCTGGACGGCGATGGCGGAAGTGATTAATGAAAAAGCGGGCCGCACCCTGCTGCCCATAGGCGAACGCCGCTAGTATCTAAGCTCCTCGCCCGATGGCGAGGAGCCTGTTTCAACTCACCCTCTGCGCCTGAAAATCATCAGCTACCTGTGGCGAACGCCAGAGCCAGAAGCCGATTCCTGCCCCCATCAACGCCAGCGCCAGTACATACCAGGCAGGCGCCAGCGGGGAGATGCCCATCATCAGCGTTACCGCAATCGGCGACAGTCCACCGAAGATGGCGTAGGATACGTTGTAAGAAAAAGAGAGTCCGGAAAAGCGAACCTCTGGCGGAAAGGCGCGTACCATGACAAAAGGCACAGCCCCCACCACCCCAACGCTTAATCCCACCAGGCCATAAAGCAGAAATAGCCCATGAGGATGACTCAAGGTCAGGTGGTAAAACAGCGCGCTGCACAACGCCAGGAGCAGGCTTCCTACGATGAAGGTCTTACCGGCGCCAAAACGATCGGCGGCCAGCCCCGCCAGCAGGCAACCGCAGCACAGCATGATCGTCGCCACGCTGTTGGCCTGTAGCGCCCGGGCCGGCGCGATAGCCGCCTGTTGCTGAAGCCAGGTCGGCGCCATCAGAATCACCACTACAATACCAGCCGACAGTAGCCAGGTAAGCAACATCGAAACCACCACGCCTTTGCGGTGGCGGGTCACCACCGCTTTCACCGGCAGCTCACGCGCCAGCATCTTGCGCTGTTGCAGTTCCACAAAAACTGGCGTCTCCTGCAACCAGCGCCGCAGATACATCGCCATCAGTCCGAAAACGCCACCGAGTAAGAACGGGATCCTCCAGCCCCACCCTTGTACCTCACCGGCCGTTAACAACGAATTCACCAGCGTCGCCACCAGCGACCCCAGCAAAATCCCCAGCGTTAGTCCCGCAGTCAGAACACCGCAGGCCAGCCCGATACGCCGCTCAGGAACGTGTTCAGCCACAAAAACCCAGGCGCCAGGCACCTCGCCCCCAATAGCCGCCCCCTGGAGCAGCCGCATCGCCAACAGCAGCAATGGCGCCGCGATTCCCAGCGTCTCCCAGGTGGGTAATAACCCCATCGCCAGAGTCGGCAATGCCATCAGTAAAATACTAAGGGTAAACATTCGCTTACGACCACTGCGATCGCCAAAGTGCGCCATAACAATGCCGCCGAGCGGGCGAATCAGATAGCCGGCGGCAAAAATGCCGAAGGTCTGCACCTGACGCAACCACTCAGGCACGTCCGGCGGGAAGAACAACGCCCCCACCACCGCGGCAAAAAAAACGAAGATAATGAAATCATAGAATTCCAGCGCCCCGCCAAGGGCAGCCAGCGCCAGCGTTTTATAGTCCTGCCGATTAAGTGGTCGTGCGTCCTGATCCATAGATAAACCATCACCCCGCAATTGTATCGAATAGTTTCCACTTCATTGTAAATATGTAGTTACTATAACGATAAAATGACGACGTGACAGCTATATACAGCGATCAGAGATGTAAAAAAGCGAACTCAGCCGGCATTCTCGCGTCGGGCGCTTTTCGGGCGGAAGGCGGCGACCACCTGAGGATGAGTTTCGACGTAAGGGCCTTCCAGCAGTTGAATGCAGTATGGCACGCTGGCAAAAATACCGTGCACCAGCACATTGCCGGCATCGTCCTTCACCCCTTCCAGGGTTTCCTGGATAGCCTTCGGCTGGCCGGGCAGGTTGAGGATCAGCGCCTGTTTGCGAATGACTCCCACCTGACGCGACAGAATCGCGGTAGGAACAAAGCGCAGGCTCACCTGACGCATCTGCTCACCGAAACCAGGCATTTCACGGTCAGCCACCGCCAGCGTGGCATCCGGCGTCACATCGCGTCGGGCGGGCCCGGTACCGCCAGTGGTCAGCACCAGATGGCAGCCCATCTCATCCACCAGTTCGCACAGGGTTTGCTCAATCAGCTGACGTTCATCAGGGATAAGGCGATTCTCCAGCCGGTACGGCGAAGCAAGCGCCTGCTCCAGCCAGGCTTCCAGAGCCGGAATGCCCTTGTCCTGGTAAACGCCACTGGAGGCGCGATCGGAAACAGAAACTAAACCAATACGTAAGGTGTTCATAGCAAATCCGTAAATCAGTGGTTCATACCCGAATCATACACTGTGAAGGGAATTGCAGACAGAAGGAGGTGAAACGCAAAATGAGGGAAAGCGTGGCCGGTCATCCGGCCACGGGGGATTACAGCAGTTCGCTGACCATTTTTTCCAGTTTTTCCTGGTCAATGGCAAATTTGCGGATACCTTCCGCCAGTTTATCAACCGCCATCGGATCCTGGTTGTGACTCCACAGGAACTCAGACTCGGTCATACGCTCCGGACGAGCCTTCACATCGCCCACATAAGAGAGCTTACGCTCAACTGCACCTTCGCTTTCCGCCAGCTCTTTCAACAAAGCCGGAGCGATAGTCAGGCGATCGCAGCCCGCCAGCTCAAGGATTTCGCCCGCGTTACGGAAGCTCGCGCCCATCACCACGGTTTCATAACCGTGCTCTTTGTAGTACTGGTAGATTTCGCTAACCGACACCACCCCCGGATCTTCAGAGGCCGCATACTCTTTCTTGTCGGTGTTGGCTTTATACCAGTCGAGGATACGGCCAACGAACGGCGAGATCAGATAAACGCCCGCTTCGGCGCAGGCGCGAGCCTGAGCGAAGGAGAACAGCAGCGTCAGGTTACAGTTGATGCCCTCTTTTTCCAGCTGCTCGGCGGCACGGATCCCCTGCCAGGTAGAAGCCAGTTTGATGAGGATGCGATCGTTGCCGATGCCGGCATCATTGTACATTTTGATCAGGCGCTTCGCCTTGGCGATACTCGCTTCAGTATCGTAAGAGAGACGCGCATCCACTTCGGTAGAGATACGACCGGGGATAAGTTTCAGGATCTCAAGACCGATGTTTACCGCCAGCTTGTCGGTGGCATCCACCACCTGCTGCGCACGATCGCTGCTCTGGCCGCGCGCCCATTCAACGGCATCGTCGATAAGCTTGCGGTATTCAGGAATCTGAGCGGCATTGAGAATCAGTGAAGGGTTGGTTGTGGCATCCTGCGGCTGATACAGCTTCATCGCCGCGATGTCTCCGGTGTCAGCCACGACAGTGGTGTACTGACGCAGGGAGGTCAATTTATCCGTCATGATAGATTTCTCGTTAAAACTACTTGTTAGTGAGATGTAACCGATCTCACTCGATAATATCACGCCCCTCCTCCGGTGCAACCGGAGTCACCACGGACTCACCCTCTGTGATAAACTCTAAGAATTATTACCACGACATGACGGACGGTCGGATCAGCGTACGGCACGGAGCGACCAGGGCGCGGCATTAAAGGACATCAATGCACGATTTTTTGTTATTTCTGAGCGACCTGATATGGGGCTCAATCCTCATCTACCTGCTGGCTGGCGCGGGCATCTGGTTTACCTGGAATACCGGTTATATCCAGTTCCGTCATTTACGCACGTTTTGCGCCCTGCTCAGGCGCCGCATAATACCGCCAGGAGATGGTCTTAGCACGCTTCAGGCCTTGCTTATTAGCCTCGCGGCTCGGGTCGGCGTCGGCAGTCTGTCCGGTGTGGCGCTGGCGCTGGCAGCCGGAGGTCCCGGCGCGATTTTCTGGATGTGGATCACAGGCATTATCGGTATGGGGATCTCCTTCGCCGAATGTTCTCTGGCGCAGCTCTATAAAACCCGCAACGAGCGCGGTCAGTTTCAGGGCGGCCCCGCCTGGTACATGACCCGGGGACTGGGTATGCGCTGGATGGGAACCCTGTTTGCCATCATGCTGATAATCGCCTTCGGCTTTATCGCTAACTACCTTCAGGCTTCCGCCATTTCCCGGGCGTTGCATCAGACCTTCAATATTTCCCCGCTGGCGATTAGCATCGCGCTATTCATTCTGTGCGCACTGGCAATTCGCCGCGGAATTCAGGGTGTAGCAGCCATCGCGCTGTGGCTGGCGCCACTCATGAGCCTGTGCTGGCTGCTGCCGGGACTGGGACTCATACTGTGGCATATCGACCGGCTTCCCTTCGTTCTTGGCGTGGTGATCCGCAGCGCTTTTGGCTGGCACGAAGTGGCCGCCGGTACGCTGGGCTACACCCTGAGCCAGGCATTGAGTCAGGGGTTTCAGCACGGAATGTACTCTAACGAAGCAGGCATAGGCTCAACCCCCAACGTTGCAGCGGCGGCGGTTTCATGGCCGCCTCATCCGGCGGTTCAGGGATTAGTACAAATGTTTGGCGTCGCCTTCGATACGCTGATCCTGTGCAGCATCACCGCGATGATCATATTGCTCTCCGGCGTACTCGAAATGCCCGAGCTACAAAATAACGGTATCGCCATTCTCCACCTTGCTATGGCTTCACTGGCTGGCGAATGGGGCAGCACGCTGGTCACGCTGATTATCGTTCTTTTCGCTTTTACCACAATTATCGCCAACGTCGTTTACGCCGAGAATAACCTGAACTTTATGCTACGTTCGACCGCCGCCAGACGCCTGTTCTTCCGGCTGTGCATACTCCTCACCGTGGTTGCCGGCTGCCTGTTTTATATGCCCGGCATCTGGCAGTTGGCCAGCATTATGACGGCGCTGATGGCAATTATTAACCTGGCCGCGATTTTACTGCTTTCTCCGGTAGTGCAGGAACTCACCAGAGACTGGCAGCGCCAGCAGGCCCTGGGTAAGATGCCGGTCTTTAATCCCGAACGCTTCCCGGAGATTCACAGCCAGCTGGAGCCCGGTGTCTGGGATAATGCGAAGCGTCACACGCCATCGATTTCCGATTACAACCATCGGCCATAATATCCGCCAGATTTGCTACAGTAGTCCGGGCTGAATTCCGTATGCTCCGCCAGAACCCGAATCAACCTCGCAAGGAAAAGAGATGCTTATTCTGATTTCACCTGCCAAGACTCTGGATTACCAGAGCCCCCTTGCCACCCAACGCTACACCCAGCCTGCTCTGCTGGAATATTCACAGCAGTTAATCCGCGAGGCCCGTAAGCTTTCCGAACCACAAATTGCTTCACTGATGGGCATTAGCGATAAGCTAGCATCGCTAAACGCAACGCGCTTCCATGACTGGCACCCGGACTTCACACCGCAAAACGCCCGCCAGGCCATCCTTGCCTTTAAAGGCGATGTCTACACCGGCCTGCAGGCAGAAACCTTAAGCGAAGAGGATTTCGATTTCGCCCAGCGCCACTTACGCATGCTCTCCGGGCTGTATGGCGTACTACGCCCGCTGGATCTGATGCAGCCCTATCGCCTGGAAATGGGCATTAAACTGGCTAATCCGAAAGGTAAAGATCTCTACAGCTTCTGGGGCGACATCATTACCGATACCCTGAACGCCACGCTGGCAGAACAAAAAGACGACGTAGTGGTAAACCTGGCTTCAGATGAATACTTTAAATCGGTACGGCCGAAAAAGCTGGAGGCAACGGTAATTAAACCGGTCTTCCTGGATGAGAAAAACGGCAAGTTCAAGGTGATTAGCTTTTATGCCAAGAAAGCCCGTGGCCTGATGAGCCGCTATATCATCGAAAACAGGCTGACCCGACCAGAACAGCTCACCGCGTTTGATAGCGACGGCTACTTCTTTGATGCCGACGCCTCTGACTCCCGTGAACTGGTGTTTAAACGGCACGAACGCTAACGCCAGAACGCCAGCCTTCAGGCTGGCGTCGTTGTTAATGGTGGTGGTGGTGATGATGGCGATGGTGCGGCGGTGACCAATGCCCGTGATGGTGGTAACGCGGCGGCGGCGGCGGCGGACGATGCCAGTGATGGCGTTCGTGGTCGAAATGGTGGTGGCGCGGCGGCGGTCGACGATCGTGGGCCTGTGCCGCAAAGGGCGCTGCTATCATCATTATGAGTGCCAGAGTGAAGGCTCTTAACATCGTCTTCTCCTTATTCTCGCCCCTTTCGGGACTACGCATTCATCCTACTGGAGCAAAAATCAGTTTTTTATCCTGCGAAGTCCGAATTACGCCCTGCTCGCACGCATAGATAATTCATACATATTTTCTGCTTTTTACCTGCACATTTTCTCCATAATTTCCGATAAAAATAAAAAAACCGCCCATCAGGGCGGCTCTTGACAGAAAAATACCTTTACTTACCCGTCAACAGAAGCTGACTCAAAACAGTGAAATCCGCTGGGATAACGCTGGATAGCAGGGGAAGATCGGCACGCTCAGCCAGTGCTTCGGGCAGCTCCAGAGACTCGCCAAGGATCTCTTCAACGCTTTCCTTAAACTTCGCCGGATGCGCAGTCCCCAGGAACAGACCAAATTCACCGGGCTGCAAATTATCACGCAGCGCGCGCCAGGCTACCGCGGCATGGGGCTCGGAAAGATACCCCAGCCCTTTCAGTTCGCGCACGGTCGCTTTGGTGGTTTCATCGTCCACGGCAGCGTAGCCAAGATCGCTCAGGCGCCAGGTCTTACGGCGGAACAACTCTTCAACCCGCGGCCAGTTATTGGGCTGGCTGACATCCATCGCATTGGAAAGCGTCGCACGGGTCGAATGGGGCGACCACTCACCGCTTTCCAGATAGCGCGGCACGGTGTCGTTAACATTGGTAGCGGCAATAAAACGCTTCACCGGCAGCCCCAGCGCTTTCGCCAGCAGCCCGGCGGTCAGATCGCCGAAGTTACCGCTCGGCACGGATACCACCAACTGATTACGGGCTTCCTGCGGCAGCTGCGCCACCGCTTCAAAGTAGTAGCAAATCTGCGCCAGCAGGCGGCTGATGTTGATGGAATTTGCGGAATTCAGCCCCAACTGCTGCTTCAGAAGCTCATCATCAAAAGCCTGCTTCACCAGCGCCTGGCAGGCGTCAAAATCGCCTTCCACCGCGACGGTTTCAATATTACCGCCAAGGGTACAGAACAGTTTTTCCTGCAGAGGGCTTATCTTGCCGCGCGGATAGAGAATCACCACCCGTACGTTTTTCAGACCGTAGAAAGCGTGAGCGACCGCGGCACCGGTATCACCGGAGGTGGCGGTCAGAATCGTCACCGGCTTATCGCCGCTGATGTGCGTCAGCATCTGGGCCATAAAGCGGCCGCCGAAATCCTTGAACGCCAGGGTCGGCCCGTGGAACAGCTCCAGACAGGCCACATCGTCACTGACTTTCGCTACCGGCGCCGGGAAAGTGAAGGCGGCCCGTACCCGCTCTTCCAGAATTTCCGGCGTAATTTCGTCGCCGATAAAGGCCGACAAAATACGGCTGCTGCGCGGCACAAAATCCATCGCCAGCAGCTCATCGATCTCCGTCAGGCTGAATTCCGGCAGCTCGTGCGGAAAAAACAGGCCCTGATTCTTCCCCAGCCCCTGCGTCACGGCCTGCGCAAAGCTGACCTGCTCATTATGATCTTTCAGATTGTAGAGTTTCATGCGTTATCCCAGTACTCGTGCGCCCGCCGTATCCAGACGGCAAATATGAACGAAGCCTTCATCATTCTGTAAATAGTGTTGGTCGAGCCAGTCTGCCGCGCGCTGCGCCGTTTCACGCTTATCGCATACTGCAAACAGCGTCGGGCCAGAGCCAGAAATGCCGCAGGCCAACGCGCCGATTTCACTAACGGCGCGTCGTGCTTCGGCAAATCCCGGCAGCAGCTTCGCCCGGTAAGGCTCGGCGATCACATCGCGCATCAGCGCTGCCGCCAGCGCCGGCTGACCGCTATGGCAGGCGTGAATAAACCCCGCCAGACCACGCCCATGGCTAATACAGTCCTGACGACGATACTGCGCTGGCAGAATCGCCCGGGCTTCAGCGGTGGAAACTTTAATTCCCGGGTAAGCCATCACCCAGAACCACTCCGTGAAACAGGGAACAGACTGACTGATAATCCCCTGCTCTTCTATCATCAACTGCATACCGCCCAGATAGCAGGGCGCCACATTATCGTAGTGAACGCTGCCAGAGATACGCCCTTCCAGTTCCCCCATCAGCGCCAGCAACCGGGTCTTATCCAGCGGCCTATCACAAAATTCGTTGAGCGCAACCAGCGCCGCTACCACCGAGCAGGCGCTGGAGCCCAGCCCGGAGCCAATCGGCATATTCTTTTCCAGGGTCATCGCCACCGGAATCTGCTCACCGATCTCCCCGCAGAAGCGCTCCCAACACTGATAGACAATGTTGTCCTGCGCCCTGGCAGGAAGCTTGCTGACAAAACGCCCGGCGTTTTCCAGACTGAACTGACTGGCTCCCGCCACGCTAACGCAGTCCCCCAGTAGCGAACCGTCGACCGGCGATACCGCCGCCCCCAGCACGTCGAAGCCGACGCTGACGTTGCCAATTGAGGCAGGGGCATAAACTTTGACCATCATTAAACTCCCGAATTCCAGGAAAGAGTGCGCAGCAGATCGGCAAAAACGCCAGCCGCCGTCACATCGTTGCCGGCGCCGTAGCCGCGCAGAACCAGCGGCAAAGGCTGATAATAGTGGCTGTAAAACGCCAGCGCGTTCTCACCATTTTTCACTTTATACAGCGGGTCGTTGCCATCTACCGCCGCGATTTGCACCCGGCAGGCGCCCTGTTCATCGATCATTCCGACATAGCGCAAAACCTTACCTTCGTCTCGCGCCTGCGCCACCTTCGAGGAAAACAGATCGTCAAGCTGCGGCAGACGCGCCATAAACGCCTCTACCGAACCGCTGGCGTCGAAGCTTTCAGGCAATACCGGCTCAATAAAAATATCCTCCAGTTCCAGGCTGTAGCCGCTTTCACGAGCGAGGATCAGCAGCTTACGGGCCACATCCATACCAGAAAGATCGTCGCGCGGATCCGGCTCGGTGTAACCCATCTCACGTGCCGTGCGGGTCGCTTCCGACAGGCTCATGCCTTCATCCAGCTTACCAAAAATGAAAGAGAGCGAGCCGGAAAGGATCCCGGAGAAGCGCTGGAGCTCATCACCGGCATTCAGCAGATTTTGCAGATTTTCGATAACCGGTAAGCCGGCGCCAACGTTGGTGTCATACAGGAACTTACGGCGCGACCGGCCCGCTGCAGTCCGCAGCTGATGATAGTAAGCCATGGAAGAGGTATTGGCCTTCTTGTTCGGCGTTACCACGTGGAAGCCTTCACTCAGGAAGTCAGCATACTGATCGCCTACTGCCTGGCTGGAAGTACAGTCAACAATCACCGGGTTCAGCAGATGGTAGTCCTTCACCAGGCGAATCAAACGCCCGAGATTAAACGGCTCCGAGGCTTCTTCCAGCGCCGGGCGCCAGGCTTCAAGATCCAGACCGTGGACGTTGGTCATCATGGCCCGGGAGTTCGCCACGCCACACACCCGCAGGTCGATATTCTTTTTCTTAAGCCACGTCTGCTGGCGCTTGATCTGTTCAAGCAGGGCGCTGCCGACGCCGCCGACGCCTATCAGGAACACTTCCAGCACCTGTTCGGTGTTAAACAGCATCTGGTGTACTACGCGCACGCCAGTCGTGGCGTCATCATTATTCACCACCACGGAGATGGAACGTTCTGAAGAGCCCTGAGCAATAGCTACGATATTGATATTGGCCCGAGCCAGCGCCGCAAAGAACTTCGCGGAAATACCGCGCAGCGTGCGCATACCGTCGCCCACGACCGAGATAATCGCCAGACGCTCGGTAATGGAAAGCGGCTCCAGCAGCCCCTCTTTCAACTCCAGATGGAATTCCTCTTCCAGGGCGCGTCTGGCGCGCAGCGCATCGCTCTGGGGCACACAGAAGCTAATACTGTATTCAGATGAAGATTGCGTAATGAGCACCACCGAGATGCCGCTGCGCGACATGGTGGCGAACACTCTGGCCGCCATGCCGACCATCCCTTTCATTCCCGGGCCGGATACGCTGAACATCGCCATATTATTCAGGTTGGAGATGCCCTTAACCGGCAGACTTTCAGACGCATCACTATCCAGGCCAATCAGGGTGCCAGGCGCCTGAGGATTGCCGGTATTTTTAATCAAACAGGGAATCTGAAACTGGGCGATGGGGGAAAGCGTGCGGGGATGAAGAACCTTGGCGCCGAAATAAGAAAGCTCCATGGCTTCCTGGTAAGACATCGACTTCAGTAGTCTGGCGTCCGGAACCTGACGCGGGTCACAGGTATAAACCCCGTCGACATCAGTCCAGATCTCGCAACAGTCGGCTCGCAGACAGGCGGCCAGCACGGCAGCGGAATAATCGGAGCCGTTACGCCCCAGCACCACCAGTTCGCCTTTATCGTTACCAGCGGTAAAGCCAGCCATCAGGATCATATGCTCGGCAGGAATGCGCCCGGCCGCGATACGGCGGGTCGATTCAGCGATATCCACCGTAGATTCAAGATAATGTCCCACTGCCAGCAGCTTCTCTACCGGGTCAAGAACCGTAACCTGATGGCCCCGCGCCTGGAGCAATGCATCCATGATGGCGATGGAGAGCTTTTCGCCGCGGCAGATCAGCGATGCGTTGATAGCATCGGGGCACTGCCCCAGCAGGCTGATGCCATGCAGCACGTGTTTGATTCGCGAGAACTCCTGGCCTACCAAATCTTTCATGCGCTCCAGAGGGAAACCAGGTTGCGCCTCCGCCAATCCCTGCAGCAGAGCGTCGAAAATCTGTTCAGCATCGCTGATATTCGGCAGTGGATCCTGGCCGGCGATGGTTTTTTCAATCATGGCCACCAGGTGATTGGTGATTTTAGCCGGGGCAGAAAGCACGGTCGCTACCTGCCCCTGTCCGGCATTGCTTTCCAGAATGTCGGCGACCCGCAAAAATCGCTGGGCATTCGCCACTGATGTACCGCCGAATTTCAACACTCGCATGTCCAGATATCCCCCTGGGTTTTTTAAGCTCAAAAAAAAGCCCGCATCCTTTTGGGTGCGGGCTTTTTTCAGTTTTTCCTGTACGCGTCAGCCCGCCCCGTTACCCGTGGTAATGGTGGTGGTAATGGTCATGGTGATCAGGCCGATGCGATTCATGATGTTTGTGTGCTCTGAATTATTCTGTCCGTCTTGAGTTATATATTGGTTAAAGTATCCGCCGGATTAAGTCAACGAATTTTTAAGTTACTCACCGTGATTAGCTTTCTCCCCCCTCACTACGGACAGCCGGCCAGCTTGTCATATCCGCCAGTTTCAACGTCAGGAACCAGGCGTTTATGCCAGATTGTCATTCCTCAGCAGAATCATCATCCGGGATCTTTTTTTCGATATCATGCAGCAACTGATGCAGCATCGCCGTGTCTCTTTGCGCCAACAGGCCGATACGCTGTTCCAGCCAGGCGGATAATTTGACATCGTCCGCGACCGCCAGCCGGGTCAGCAGTCGGGCAATGCGCTGACGCAGTGCCCGCAATTGCCCGGCATCGGCCTGAGCCTTCGCCCGGGTCTCAATCTGCAGCAACCCGGAAAGCTGATAGCAATAAACCATCACCGCCTGTCCAAGATTAAGGGACGGGTAATCAGCAGCCATAGGCACGCCTGTCAAAATATCAGCCAGCGCCAGCTCCTCGTTAGTCAACCCGGAATCCTCCCTGCCAAACACCAGCGCCAGAGTGGGCAGCCAGCGCCCTTTTTCCTCCAGCAGCGGCACCAACTGTTGGGGAGTGGCGTAGTAGTGATACTGCGCCCGGGTACGCGCTGTTGTTGCGACGGTGAAATCGATGTCGTGTAAGGCGGCATCGAGAGTCGAATATTCTTTAATATTATCAATAATATCTGTTGAACCATGAGCGACGTAACGTGCGGCAGGCAGATGGTGCGCCTCACTATCCACAATCCGCATTTCGCTAAAGCCCATGGTCTTCATGGCACGCGCGGCTGCGCCAATATTTTCGGCTCTGGCCGGCCCGACCAGAATGATCACTAAACGCATAATCTCTCTTTATACTAAAACCAACAAACGCCAACAGGAAATCCAGTAGCGCGGAAATGGAAAAAATTCGCGTCGACAATTTACTTTATTGCAACAATTTTCTCCCCTTTTTGCATAGGGTGATTTATAATAAAAACTTATAAATTTACGCATTCGTGTACAAACGATATCAGCGGTGTTGTAACAGATATCTTGTTGTTCATCAGCTATAAATACCCAGGCACCGCGCCCGGCTATTTCCATTGATTTCGTTTATCGATTCATCAGGGAAACCAGTGCGGTTATTAAAAAAATGTGACGAAAAGAACCAGTACGCTATGAAGATTTCATCACTCTGTTAACGTGCTACAATTGAAATTGATATATGTCAACGAAGCGTAGTTTTATTGGGTGTCGGAAACCTCATACCCTGTTATGTTGCTGTTAAAATGGTTAGGATTACAGCCGTTTTTAACACCGTCGGGTCTTGAGGGATATAGAACCCACGACCAAGCTAATGATGTTGTTGACGTTGATGGATTGAGCATCAAGAACGCAATTACGTACTTTAGTCATGTATGGCCGGTCATGTTAATTTGCGACATGTACCAGGCAGGTCAGGGACTTCTGTACTCCTGTTTCGATTTAGTTGGCAATTTTAGGTAGCAAACATGCAGACCCCTCATATTCTTATCGTTGAAGACGAGTTGGTAACACGCAACACGTTGAAAAGCATTTTCGAGGCAGAAGGCTACGATGTCTTTGAAGCGACCGATGGCGCCGAAATGCATCAGATTCTTTCTGATAATGACGTTAACCTCGTGATCATGGATATCAACCTGCCGGGTAAAAATGGCCTGCTGCTGGCCCGCGAGCTGCGCGAACAGGCAAATGTGGCGTTGATGTTCCTGACTGGCAGGGACAATGAAGTGGACAAGATCCTGGGCCTTGAGATCGGTGCGGATGATTACATCACCAAACCGTTCAACCCACGCGAGCTGACCATCCGCGCCCGTAACCTGCTGCAGCGTACCATGAACCTGGGCGCCATTAGCGAAGAGCGCCGTTCCGTTGAAAGTTACAAGTTCAACGGCTGGGAGCTGGACATCAACAGCCGTTCGCTGGTAAGCCCTACCGGTGAGCAGTATAAGCTGCCGCGTAGCGAATTCCGCGCCATGCTGCACTTCTGCGAAAATCCGGGCAAAATTCAATCCCGCGCCGAACTGCTGAAGAAGATGACCGGCCGCGAGCTGAAGCCACACGACCGTACTGTGGACGTCACCATCCGCCGCATCCGTAAACACTTTGAATCAGTACCGGATACGCCGGAAATCATCGCTACGATTCACGGCGAAGGCTATCGCTTCTGCGGCGATCTCCAGGAGTAATCCGCTCCCGGAGAGCAACAAGAAGGCCGCGTAAGCAGCCTTCTTGTATTACGTCATTATTTCCACGGCATGACAGGCACCGCGCTGAGTGCATTTTTTGGCGAACCTTCCACTACTTTATCTGAATAGCTAAGATAAATCAGTGCATTACGACGTTTATCATAAAAACGCACGACCTGAAGCTTCTTAAACACCAGCGATGTCCGCTTACGGAATACCACTTCTCCTTCCGCTTTCCCCGCCTTGATCTTATCGCTCAGGTTAATAGGCCCAACCTGCTGACAGGATATAGCGGCGTCAGCGGTATCCTCCGCCAGTCCCAGTCCCCCTTTAATACCACCAGTTTTCGCCCGGCTCAGATAACAGGTCACGTTCTCCACATCAGGATCGTCGAAAGCCTCCACCACAATTTTGTGATCCGGGCCAAATATTTTAAACACCGTATCGACAGAACCTACCTGTTCCGCCTGTACACCCCGGGTGGTAAACGCCAGGAGAAGCGCAGTGGCCAACACCTTATATTTCATATTGTTACCAATTTTTAACATTACGTTATGTGACTATTAGACATCTGATAAAAAAAACGTTTAATATCACGTTATTAAAATTTCCAGAGAGAAGCGCGCATTTTTTAAGCACATATTGTTAAAAAAAACACTGAATGCTTAATCATCGAAAAATGATATCATTCGCGACATAAATCAGGCACTCGCTCGTCAGGATTGAGGATATTATATGGATCAGGCTGGGATCATTCGCGATCTACTAACCTGGCTGGAAAGCCATCTCGATCAACCCCTGTCTCTGGATCACGTCGCCGCAAGGGCTGGCTATTCCAAGTGGCACCTGCAACGTATGTTCAAGGATGTGACCGGGCACGCTATTGGTGCCTACATTCGGGCCCGCCGCCTGTCCAAGGCCGCTGTCGCACTGCGTCTGACCGCGCGCCCTATTCTGGATATCGCCCTGCAGTACCGTTTCGATTCACAGCAAACTTTTACTCGCGCGTTTAAAAAACAGTTTGCCCAAACGCCCGCTTTGTATCGCCGCTCGCCGGAATGGAGCGCCTTTGGCATGCGCCCACCAATCCGCCTTGGCGAGTTTACGCTACCGCAGCCTCATTTCGTAACGCTGCCGGAAACTCATCTGTTGGGCATTACTCAAAGCTACAGCTGTACGCTGGAGCAGGTAAGCGAATACCGTAACGAGATGAGGATGCAGTTCTGGCGGCAGTTCCTGAGCAATGCGCCGAGCATTCCGCCGGTACTTTACGGATTGCATGAGCCGCGCCCCAATCAGGAAAAAGATGACGAGCAGGAAGTCTTCTACACCACAGCGATTTTGCCGGAACAGGCAAACGGCTGCCCACATGAAGCACATCCGGTGACGCTGGAAGGGGGGGAGTATGTTCAGTTTAGCTATGAAGGGCCGACCAGCGGCATCCAGGACTTTATTCTGACCCTATACGGCACCTGCATGCCCACGCTGAATCTGACCCGACGCCATGGGCAGGATATTGAACGCTTCTACCCTTCCCATAAAGACAAGGTAGAAGCGAACCCGCAGAAGCTGCGCTGTGAATATCTGATTCCGGTACGCCGTTAACGCTGCAGTTCATCTAACGCGGGGGCGTCCAGATGCGAGACGTCTCCCGCAGTTTCTACCACCCAGCCGGACGCCAGCCACGGGCTATGCTGATGATCAACCCGGGAAAGCGAGCAATTGCGCAAACGCAGGCGACGCTCGGCGTACGGTGGCAGGCCCAAAATGGTGCTGACCAGGCTGCCCAACGCCATACCGTGGCTGACCAGCAGCGGGCGGCTTCCTTCCGGCAGTTCAAGGCAGGCATTGAGCGCCGCGTGCATACGCTTACTCACGTCAGTCATCGACTCGCCTTCCGGAATACGCCCGTCCGGCGTACCGTTCACCAAGCGCTGGCGCCAGCCTTCCTCTTCTTGCGTGAGTGAATCAAGCTGACGGCGCTCCAGCACCCCCATATGTAACTCGCGCAGGCGAGGATCCAGCGTGACCTCGCAGCCACAGGCATCGGCGATAATTTCCGCCGTACGCTTTGTGCGCCCCAAATCGCTGGCGATCACATGAGTGATGCCCATGTTCCTCACCCGCTGCGCAACCTGATGCGCCTGCTGCTCACCTTTTTCGGTAAGCGGGCTGTCCGACTGCCCCTGAATGCGGCGCTCGGCATTCCACTGCGTTTCGCCATGGCGAACAAGGTATACCTGTAACATGCTTATGATCCGTTATACTACTCTCACAATTTTTAAACAGGGTTCCACAGAATATGCTTCATGTCATCTGCGCGACCCGGAATCCCGCCAAAATTAGGGCGATTCTGGGCGCTTTTGAACAGATTTTCGGTAACGGATCCTGCCACATCGACGCCATTGACGTCGAGAGCGGCGTACCAGAACAGCCTCTCGGAAGTGAGGAAACAAGACGTGGCGCACGTCAGCGAGTGGACAACGCCCGCCGTCTTGAACCCAGGGCGGACTATTGGGTCGCGATTGAAGCGGGTATTGACGATGACAGCACCTTTAGCTGGGTGGTTATCGAAAGCCGGGATCAGCGCGGCGAAGCTCGCTCGGCCACGCTACCGCTACCCGAAGCTATTATGACACGGATACGCGCCGGTGAGGCGCTGGGGCCGGTGATGTCGGACTGGAGCGGAATTGATGAAGTGGGTCGTAAAGAGGGCGCCATCGGCATCTTCACCGCCGGACAGCTAACGCGTGCCAGCGTGTACCATCAGGCAGTGGTTCTGGCCCTGAGTCCCTTCCATAACGCCATCTATCGCTGAGGCGCGGTCAACGCCAGAGCCCGCTCCAGCCAGGCACGCAGCTCGGGTGGAGCGGATTTCAGACTGTTCGAGCCGCGGGTAATAGTGGCAATACCGGCGCCAAGCTCATTTTTCAGCTCACGCTGGCTCATTTCACCACGCAGCAACTCTTCGATAATTCGCACCCGGGTGCCCAACGCATCGCGCTCGTCCGGTGTCAGCAGCAGCGTCAGTAACGGCAAATGGAGATCGTCATCAAAGGAGTGCTTCAGCAGCTCGACAAAGCGTAGCCACTCCTGGTCGCGCTGGAGGTTCAGATCCGAAGAAAAAGGTGATTGCTGGGTCATGATATGCCGCCATACTCGTTCACTAGTACAGCAGCATACCATAATATCACCGATCAGTAACGACTCTGCCACTCGGCATCAGTCATCAACTGCGCTGCGCTGTCGCCCATAAAGTGGCGATAATAAGCGTCGTAGGCCAGCACATTCTTCACATAGCCACGGGTTTCCGAGAACGGAATGCTCTCGACGAAAGCAACCGCATTGATACGACCGCCGCTATTGCCACGCCAGGTTTTCACCCGGCCCGGGCCCGCATTATAGGCCGCTGAAGAGAAGATACGGTTATTGCCAAACTGCTGGTAGACGTATTCAAGATAACTGGTACCAATCTGGATATTGGTTTCCGGATCGAGCAGTTGGCTGCTGCCACTGTAGCCTGAAATTCCGTTCATCTGCACCGTATGACTGGCGGTGGCGGGCATAATCTGCATTAGCCCCGTGGCGCCAACCGGCGAACGTACCTTCGGATTCCATGCGCTCTCCTGACGGGCTATCGCCATCGCATAACTGCTGCTGATGCCTTTGCCGCGGGTATAGCGCTCGAAAGTGGACTGCCAGGCCAGCGGGAACCGTTCTTCCAGATGATTCCACAGCTTACCGGCGATGGTGGCCTGTACGCTAAGATCCCACCAGCCGCGCTCCAGCGCATAGTGTGCAAGCCCCGCCTGTTCCGATGCCGTACGGCTGCCAACCAGATTCGCCCACTCGCCGCGCGCTGTGTTATCCAGCCCCCAGTACATCAACTCCCTAACCCGGGCCATCTCCGCCCCCTGAACCAGAGAGCCGTTCACCGATGGGGCTTTATCGATACGCAGTTGGTAGTCTTCGCCCAGACGCTGGGCCGCCACCATCGGATAGAATCCACGCTCTTTCATCAGCGAGTGCAAAATCTCTTTGGCTTCATCCTCACGCCCGCGCTCCAGCAGCAGATCGGCCTGCCAGTAGCGCCATTCATCCTTTTCTTTAGCATCCATCGGCAGGCGCGCCAGCCAGGTATTCAGGCCGCGCCTGTCGCCAGTACCCAATGCCATACGCACCCGGCGTTCCAGCAACGATGTGGAATCGGAACGCATAATCACGTCATCACGCCAGCGCCCCTGTTCATCGGTAACGTCATTACCCATCATGCGCCAGGCCACGGCCTCCTTCAGTTCCTGCTGCTGAGCCTCATCCAGCTTCTGGGCCTGCACCAGTGAAGGGATCATCAGGCGGGCATTTTCCGCGTCCTGCCGCGCCACGCGTTCAAACGCAGCAGCCGCCATCTGGCGGGTAAAGTTGGTGGGTGCAACACTACGGGCGAAAGTCAGTACGTCATTCGGGTTATTGGCAAGGGAGATAATAGCGCTGGAGATAGTTTGATAATCGGCAGGCATCTCCCGCGCCAGATAAGTTACCAGTCCGGTATCGCCCGCCTTCATCGCCAGACGAATCCGCTCAAGGTAAGCTTCCGGACTCTGCTGGCCGGATGAACGCCACGCGGAAAACAGTTTGTCGCAGGCATTGGGTCGGCTCTTGCCGGTCAACCACAGCGCTTTCGCCCCCTGCCAGGCCTGCTGCGCCTGCCCGGTGTTCCACTTCGCGTAGTAATAATTGCACTGGGCTTCAATACCGCGCGGCTCCTCAGGGCTGAACGCCAGCAGACCACGCCAGTCTTCGCGGCGCGCCAGCTCATTGACGTAGCGTGTTTTCAGGCTTCGCGCCACCGGCAGCGTTGGGTATTTTTGAATAAACTGCTTAACAGTGACGGCCGGTTCGTTTTTCAGGGAGTCGGTAATCTGGCGATATTCAAGGTAGGGATAGAGTGGGTAATCACGCAGGCCAGGCATCAGTTGTGCCACCACATCCATCTGCCGGTTGTCCCACGCCTGCTTGATCTGTGAATAGCGGCTGCGCTGCTCATCCAGCGAATCCGCCCGCGCCGCCTGGCTCAGGCTCACCAGACACACTCCTGCCGCCAGCAATGACCAGACGGCCTGTTTAGCTTTTCCCACAAGAATTCCTCACGTAATCAACGTTATTAACCGCAGCTTCATGCCGCCTTAAAATTTTTCACCTTTGTTCATGCTAACCAGGCGCACAAGGTTGCGCCACGTTACGGACACTTTTTTACTTAGATTCAGGAAAATTTCCCCAATAAAAAAGGTTCATCGCGGATTAGCGTGGAGTGTTCGAAAGCGGAAACAAAAAACCGACAGAATATGATGATGCAGCGGGTGTTCCGTTCACTTTGGGTTCCTGCTTCTCCGCTAATTCACCGCCAGTGAGTAGAGAGAAACTCCCTCTCCCTTCAGGGTGTGTACGGTCCGGGGTGAGGGGTATAGACAGCTCCGGCGCCCGGTTTCAGAACAAAAGCGGCAGAATATGATGATGCGACGGGTGTTCCGCTCACTTTGCGTAATTGCTTCTCTGTTAATCCACCGCGGGTGAACGGGCCAGGGGGCTCAGTCGCCGCTCCCCTGACAACCCGGGCTCCCCGGCGGTAAAAAACGCCCTTCGGGGCCCCTTCGCTTATCACTCCGGGCTTTTCGGAACGGGCAAGAGTCGCCATCCATGGCGACCTCGCCCTGTCGCGACATCCTGTCGCTCCTCCGGCCCTGCGTGAACGCTGCGGCGTTTTTTAAGCCGGGAGGCTACACCCTCGTCGCTTCAGACGGGGCGCTCAAAAGCGACCAGCACCATTCTTTGCTGTTAATCAGGGCAGAAGATTAAAGGCGGTGACACTCCGTCCTGAAAATCGCCGGAGTATTCACGGCTGCCAGGGTCAGCCCGACAGGACGTCGGGCTGAGGGCGTGCGGCACACGGAGGTGCCGTCACGCCCGACCCGTCCGGCTGGCGGGAATACGCAGGGGCCCGCGACAGCGGCGATTTTCACGCCGGAAAGCCGGGTTGTCAGGGGCGGCATTTGAGCCCCTGGCCCGTTCACCGGTTCCGAAACCGACATATAAAAATACCCTTAAGGTGAACGGAACCTCCGCCAGCGCGGCATATTCTTTCAGAACACGGCACTGGTGCAGAAATAGCGAAACCGGCATGATCACGTACTACAACCGCCGCCCCAGCCTTCATCTGAAAAGCAACTGGGCAGAATATGATGATGCAGCAAGCCATTCCGTTCACTTCAGGCAACTGCTTCTCTGTTAATCCACCGCGGGTGAACGGGCCGGGAGGCTACCCCCTCGTCGCTTCAGTCTGCTCTTTCAGATGAATTCAGGCGGAAGATTCAGGGCGGTGACACTCTCCGTCCTGAAAATCGCCGGAGTATTCACGGCTGCCAGGGTCAGCCCGACAGGACGTCGGGCTGAGGGCGTGCGGCACACAGAGGTATCGTCACACCCGCCCCGTCCGGCTGGCGGATAAAGAAGAGCTATATTGCAGGTGCAGAATTTTTAGGGTTTGACGCGAAAACCGGTGAAGCAGCCTACAGTGGCATGGATCTGTTGCTATCAGCCTACGGAATCATACGTTTGATCCGCAAACCAGAAGCCAGGCGTTTGTTCCACTACCTCAATACTGACTATGTAAGAGGCATTAAAAATATGAGTCGCTTTGAGTTAGGTGTAGAAATTTACAACGATTCAATGGCGCTTAAATCGCTATACGACAATCGCATCCAAAACTAGTTTTTGCGAATAAAACGGAAAGCCTTGAAACCAAGCCTCAACGGTGTAAATACACAAAAAATAAGAAAGATTATAGCCAGGGTAATTGTACAGGAAATAATGGATTCTCGATCCTCATATGCGATAGTCCACACTGCCTATACCTGCCACATAGATTTTTCGTTCAACCACAGACTCAGCGCATACCGTTATAGATATGGCTAAATCCCATTCACCCCACATCTGGGATTAAGACGTGAAAAAGGCTACACTTCGCCATTAAGACTAACCATTTACTACGATAAAAGAGGCGAAGTCGCAACGTGGCTCAATTCGTTTATACCATGCATCGCGTCGGCAAAGTGGTGCCGCCGAAACGCCATATTCTAAAGAACATCTCCCTGAGCTTTTTCCCCGGAGCCAAGATCGGCGTACTGGGCCTGAACGGCGCCGGTAAATCCACCCTGCTGCGCATTATGGCGGGTATCGATACCGATATCGAAGGCGAAGCCCGTCCGCAGCCCGGCATTAGGATAGGCTACCTGCCCCAGGAGCCGCAGCTTAATCCAGAGCAGACGGTGCGCGAAGCCGTTGAAGAAGCGGTCGCCGAGGTGAAAAACGCCCTGACCCGCCTGGATGAAGTTTACGCCGCCTATGCCGATCCGGACGCCGACTTCGACAAACTGGCGAAGGAGCAGGGCGAGCTGGAAGCCATTATCCAGGCTCACGACGGTCATAACCTGAACATCCAACTGGAGCGCGCCGCCGATGCGCTGCGCCTGCCGGAATGGGATGCCAAAATCGCTAACCTTTCCGGCGGTGAGCGCCGCCGCGTAGCGCTGTGCCGCCTGCTGCTCGAAAAGCCGGACATGCTGCTGCTGGATGAACCGACCAACCACCTGGATGCCGAATCCGTCGCCTGGCTGGAACGCTTCCTGCACGACTTCGAAGGCACCGTGGTCGCGATTACCCACGATCGTTACTTCCTCGACAACGTCGCTGGCTGGATCCTGGAGCTGGATCGCGGGGAAGGGATTCCGTGGGAAGGCAACTACTCCTCCTGGCTGGAGCAGAAAGAGAGGCGTCTGGCCCAGGAAGCTTCTCAGGAAGCCGCCCGTCGCAAATCTATTGAGAAAGAGCTGGAGTGGGTGCGTCAGGGCACCAAAGGGCGCCAGTCTAAAGGCAAGGCCCGTCTGGCCCGCTTCGAGGAGCTTAACAGCGCCGAATACCAGAAGCGTAACGAAACCAGCGAACTGTTTATCCCACCCGGACCGCGCCTGGGCGATAAGGTACTGGAAGTGGCTAACCTCACTAAATCCTACGGCGATCGCGTGCTTATCGACGATCTGTCGTTCTCGATCCCCAAAGGGGCGATCGTGGGGATCATCGGCCCGAACGGCGCCGGTAAATCGACCCTGTTCAGGATGATAACCGGAGCTGAACAGCCGGATTCCGGCGCTATCACCCTGGGCGACACCGTGAAGATCGCCGCCGTAGAGCAGTTCCGCGACGCGATGGACGACAAGAAAACGGTCTGGGAAGAGGTCTCTGGCGGTCTCGATATCATGAAGATCGGCAACTTCGAACTGCCAAGCCGCGCCTACGTCGGCCGCTTTAACTTTAAAGGCACCGATCAGGGCAAACGCGTCGGCGAACTTTCCGGTGGCGAGCGCGGACGTCTGCATCTGGCGAAACTTTTACAGGTTGGCGGCAATATGCTGCTGCTCGACGAACCGACCAACGATCTGGATGTGGAAACCCTGCGCGCGCTGGAAAACGCCCTGCTGGAATTCCCCGGCTGCGCCATGGTCATCTCGCACGACCGCTGGTTCCTCGACCGTATCGCCACCCATATTCTGGACTACCAGGACGAAGGGAAAGTAGAGTTCTTCGAAGGCAACTTCACCGAATACGAAGAGTACAAGAAGCGTACCCTCGGCGCCGAAGCACTGGAGCCGAAACGCATCAAGTACAAACGAATCACCGCCCGCTAATCAAGCAGAAGAGGCGCCGGTGGCGCCTCTTCGGACTGATGACCGACCTGGGCCGAACGCGTTCGGCCAGAATCACCAGAAAAATAAACAAGGAAAATCAATTCATTGATTTTCGCCTGATAACCATAAAGAGGGAAAAACCACGTTTTTCCCTCTTTATCATCAACCTGAAGAGGCGCCGTCGGCGCCTCTTTTTTCACTCTTCAGCTTCGCCCATCAACTGCTTCACCAGCTCCACGCAGCGCAGGAAGCGTGCGTCGTAGTCCGACTCCTCTACCAGCACATACTCAATATCGTTCTCTTTGAGCATCGACACCAGCAGCGCCTGAAACGCAGCCCGATCCTCCGGACTGCCCAGACTACGTAAGCCATCGGCGACCCAGGGGGTATTGTTTTCCAGCAGGATCACCAGATCGAAGCGATATTCGTCAATCAGCGCCTGCACGAAAGGATGTTCGCGCCCTTCATAGCGCACGCAGAAGGCCTGGGTTGAAACAAAATCGGTATCGATAAAGGCCACCTTATTGGCGTACTTCACCGCAAAATCAATGTACTGGGCGTGGCCAAGGGCGATTTTATCGTAATCGGAATACTGAAGCGCCATCTCATCTCCCCCCAGGTGAGATAATACATACTCCCGCCCGTACTCCCAGGCGCTGGTGGTATTAAAGATATTGGCCAGCTTATTGACCAGCGTCGACTTACCGCTTGATTCCCCGCCCAGAATCGCCACCGTGCGCACAAAGAAAGGCTTCACCTCGGTGGGAATATATTCCCAGTAGCGGAACGGATTCTCACGGATCCGTGCGCCACTGATATTCATAAAGGTACGCCGGGGATCCACCAGCACGGTTTCAATGCCCAGATGCTCCAGATATTGCGGCGCATCAGTTTCTTCCGAGGTGTAGATCCGGTCTGGCAGGATCCCTTTCTCGGCCATAAACTGCTTAATGCCGCGACTCCATACATCCCAGCCATAGGGATAAGGCTCCATCCCCTCTTCGTTAAAGGGATGAATATGAATATTTTTCTGATACTTAAAGGTCTGGAGCAACCAGCGCAGCCGATCGCTGATAGTAGGCTGCTGAGACATAGCGCTGGCCTCGAACAACGTCCGATCGCGGGTTTCGTCATAACCCATAATGATATGCAGCTCATCCACCTGGCTACAGGCCCGCTGGATAAGATAGATATGACCGGTATGCAGCGGGTAAAACTTACCGAACACCACTCCAATGCGTTTAGGCTTCAGAGGGTATTCCAGCCCCAGAAAGCGATGCAGCGCTTCCAGCTTGCGGGCGCTGGGGCTTTTAATTTTGGCGTTCAGCAACTGGCTGAGGTACCCCTTGGTCATGCCGCTGGCTTCCGCCACCTGCTGCAAAGTACAGCCCTTCTGGCGGATGGCGGTCTTCAGGTAGTCGAATGACGACATAATACGGGCTCCAGAATTACAGATCGTCAAAAACGGCCAACGCGTCCGAAAGCTTCTTCACGCCGAATACCTGCATCCCCTCCGGCGGCTTCTTCGGCACATTAGCCTGGGGGACAATAGCGCGGCGAAAACCGTGACGGGCCGCTTCGAAAATACGCTCCTGGCCGCTAGGCACGGGGCGAATCTCACCGGCCAGCCCCACCTCACCAAACACCACCAGATCCTTCGGCAGCGGGCGATCGCGCAGGCTGGAAACCATCGCCAGCAGCAGCGCCAGATCGGCACTGGTTTCCATGACCTTAACCCCGCCCACCACGTTAACGAAGACATCCTGATCCGCCATCTGCAAGCCGCCGTGACGATGCAGCACCGCCAGCAAAATCGCCAGCCGGTTCTGTTCCAGCCCCACCGCAACACGTCGGGGATTCGACATCATCGACTGATCCACCAGCGCCTGGATCTCCACCAGCAGCGGTCGGGTACCTTCCCAGACTACCATCACCGAGCTGCCCGACGTAATTTCGTCGCCGCGACTCAGGAAGATAGCCGAAGGGTTGCTCACTTCACGCATCCCCTGTTCGGTCATGGCGAAGACGCCCAGCTCGTTCACCGCGCCAAAACGGTTCTTATGGCTGCGCAGAGTACGGAAACGGGAATCGGCGTCGCCATCCAGCAATACCGAACAGTCAATGCAGTGTTCCAGCACCTTCGGCCCGGCCAGCGAGCCGTCTTTAGTGACGTGGCCCACCATAATAATAGCGACGCCGCGCGTCTTGGCGAAGCGCGTCAGATAAGCCGCGGTTTCGCGCACCTGCGCCACGCTGCCGGGGGAAGACTGAATATCCGCCATATGCATTACCTGAATGGAGTCGATCACCATCAGCTTCGGCTCTTCCTGCGAGGCGATTTCGCAAATCTGTTCGATACTGGTTTCCGACAGCATATTCAGGTTATCGGTCGGTAATCCCAGCCGATGAGCACGCATCGCCACCTGCTGGAGGGACTCTTCGCCGGTGACGTACAGCGTTTTCATCTGATCGGCGAGCCGACACATGGTCTGCAACAGTAGCGTTGATTTCCCGGCTCCCGGGCTACCGCCAATAAGGATAGCGCTGCCCGGCACCACACCGCCGCCCAGTACCCTGTCGAACTCTTTAAAGCCGGTGGAAAAACGCGGCAGCGACTCCAGGCTAATCTCGGAGAGTTTCTGTACCTTGCTGCCCGCACTGCCCGCATAGCCGCTCAGGCGTTCGTTACGCGCCGCCTGGGGCGAGGCGGCGATACGCACCTCGGTAATGGTATTCCAGGCATGGCAGGCGCTGCACTGCCCCTGCCAGCGCGGAAAGTCCGCGCCGCACTCATTACAGACAAATGCGCGTTTTGCCGCTTTCGCCACCGTTGTTACCTCGCTCTGTTACCGTTTTAGCCCCGCTGTACGGCAGGGAGAAATGCTTACTCTTCCTGATTCAGGCTACCCGACAGAATGCAAAAAACGCCCATCAGGCTGGCGTGGCGAATGGTCACCTCCGCCTTTTCATTCACTTTGGGTTTGGCATGATAAGCCACTCCAAGCGCCGCTCGCTTAAGCATGGGCAAATCGTTAGCGCCGTCGCCTATCGCCACCGTCTGCTCCGGGGCGATATTGTACTGTTCCGCAAGCCTGATCAGGGTGCGGGCTTTATACTCCGCATCCACCACCGGGCCGATCACTTCGCCAGTCAGCTTGCCGTCAACGATCTCCAGTTGATTAGCCACCGCCTCGCACAGATGCAGACGTTCGCGCAGGTTTTCGGCGAAGAAGGTAAAGCCGCCGGAAGCGATCGCCACCTTCCAGCCCAGCGCCTCCAGCTTCAGCACCAGCGATACCAGCCCCGGCATCAGCGGTAATCGTTCCAGCACCTGGCTGAGAATTCGGGCATCGGCCCCTTTCAGGGTTGCCACTCGCTGACGCAGGCTGGCGGTGAAATCCAGCTCGCCGCGCATCGCTCGTTCAGTCACTTCGGCCACCTCATCGCCAGTGCCGGCCAGCTTCGCGATCTCGTCAATGCACTCGATCTGAATCGCCGTCGAATCCATATCCATGACCAGAAGTCCCGGCGTACGCAAGTGAGGGATTTTACCCAACGGCGCCACATCCAGCCCCGCGTCATGCGCCAGGCGGGTGGCGCGAGTCGTCAGCGATCCCGCAAGGCGGATAACCTGGTACTCTTCAACGCACCAGGCGCTGACGATAACCATCGCCGCTCCCAGCTTGCGCTGGTACTGGGTCAGGCGCCCTTTATCCAGATCCCGGCCATACAGAAGCCAGCCGCTACGGCCGGCTCGATAGTCAAGCGGCATAACCTCATCGCCGCTCAGGGAGAGGGGCAACCCGGGCCAAAGGGAGACATCATTTGGCAAATCGCACCAGGTCAGACTATTTGGCATTAGCGCACAGCTCCTGTATTCAGTTAATGGCCGGAACAAAACAACGCATGAGGCTACCCCGTCGCGCACACTTCTGGCAACATGCTGCCAGCAAATTTTCAACGGGAGGGATATGACCAGCGCAAAACTTAAATTCCGCCTGCATCGTGCGGTTATTGTACTGATCTGTCTGGCGCTTCTGGTGGCGCTGATGCAGGGGGCTTCCTGGTTCAGCCAGAGCCATCAGCACGCGCGTAATCTGCAAATGGAAGAGATGGCCCGAACCCTGGCGCGCCAGGTCAGCTATAGCCTGGTTCCCCTGATGGGCGGCAAATCGCCGGACGAAAAGGGCCTCACTCAAATTCTAAACCAACTGACTCACGATAGCCGGATTCTTGACGCCGCAGTCTACGATGAAAGCGGCAGCCGGGTTGCGCGGGCCGGCGAAAGCGTAGCATTACGCGACAGACTGGCTATCGACGGCAAAAAAGCCGGCAGCTATTTTAACCGCCAAATCGTACAACCCATTGAGAAGAAAGGGAACCGGTTAGGTAATCTTCGGCTGACGCTGGATACCCACACCCTGGCGACCGAGTCGCAGCAGGTGGACAATACATCCAATATTCTGCGCCTGATGCTACTGCTGGCGCTGGCTATCGGCATCGTACTGACCCGTACTCTGCTGGAAGGCAAGCGCACGCGCTGGCAGCAGTCCCCCTTCCTGCTGACCGCCAGTCAGGAGCTGCCCGATGACGATAATGAGAACGAAGCGCCGCAGAACCAGAAGAAACCCTGAAGCGCTCTGAGCGCCACGCCACGGCTGGCGCATCGTGATAAAATCGGGTTCCTGTTCAGGAAAGGAACCCGCTATGTCTGCTCTGCGATTACTGATTTCCCATTCTCACGACCCCTGGTTTAACCTGGCGGTAGAAGAGTGCATCTTTCGCCAGATGCCCGCCACCCAGCGCGTACTGTTCCTGTGGCGCAATGCCGATACCGTCGTTATCGGTCGCGCCCAGAATCCCTGGAAGGAGTGCAACACCAGGCGGATGGAACAGGACAACGTTAAGCTGGCCCGGCGCAGCAGCGGCGGTGGCGCAGTATTCCACGACCTGGGCAATACCTGCTTCACCTTTATGGCCGCTAAACCGGAGTATGACAAAAGCGTCTCGACGGGCATCGTTATCAACGCCTTACGTCGTCTGGGCGTCAGCGCCAGCGCGTCAGGGCGTAACGATCTGGTGATGGATACCCCCGAAGGGCCGCGTAAGATCTCCGGCTCTGCCTATCGGGAAACCCGGGATCGCGGCTTTCACCATGGCACCCTGCTGTTGAATGCCGATCTCAACCGGCTGGCGAACTACCTGAATCCGGATCGGAAAAAACTTCAGGCTAAAGGAATTACTTCGGTACGCGGCCGGGTCGCCAACCTGAGCGACTTCGTGGATCAGATTAGCCATCAGCAGGTGTGCGACGCCGTCGAGGCCGCCTTCTTCGAGCATTACGGCGAGCGGGTTATGCCAGAATATATCTCTCCGGACGCCGCTCCTGCTCTGCCTGGCTTCGCTGAAACCTTCGCCCGCCAGAGCAGTTGGGAATGGAACTTCGGCCAGGCGCCAGCGTTCAGCCATCTGCTGGACGAGCGCTTTGTCTGGGGCGGCGTGGAGCTGCACTTCGATGTGGAAAAGGGGCAGATCACCCGCTGCCAGATGTTTACCGATAGCCTGGACCCCACGCCGCTGGAGCGACTTGCCAAACGTCTGGTAGGCTGCACCTACCGCAGTGAAACGCTGAAAGCCCAGTGCGATGCATTGGTAGAGGCCTTTCCGGCCCAGGCCGAACAGCTACGGGAGCTGGGCGCCTGGATAGCCCGGGCGGTAAGTTAAATCGTCACCCCCTGCCATTTATAACAGGCTACGGCGCCTCAGAAAGAGGCGTCAAAACGGTGAGTGACCTTCAGGAAAGCGGGAATAGCGCGCCCTGGCTATCTTCAGGGCGCGGCGAGTATCGTCTAAAAGACGACGGCATCAGGCGGCTTTATCGCCCAGCAGTACCGATTCCAGGGCCACCTTGATCATCTCATTAAAGGTGGTCTGGCGATCGGCGGAAGAAACCTGCTCGTGAGTGCGGATATGGTCGGAAACGGTGCAGATTGTCAACGCCTTCGCGCCAAACTCCGCCGCCACGCCGTAGATGCCGGCAGCTTCCATCTCAATGCCCAGAATGCCGTACTTTTCCATTACGTCGAACATCTGCGGGTCCGGAGTGTAGAACAGATCGGCGGAGAAAATGTTGCCGACCCGGGCCTCGATGCCCAGCGCCTTTGCCGCGTCCACGGCGTTACGCACCATGTCGAAATCGGCAATGGCGGCGAAGTCGTGATCCTTAAAGCGCAGGCGGTTCACCTTAGAGTCGGTGCAGGCCCCCATGCCGATCACCACGTCGCGCAGTTTCACATCCGGACGCACCGCGCCGCAGGAACCAACGCGAATGATCTTCTTCACGCCAAAATCGGTAATCAGCTCTTTGGTATAGATAGAGCAGGAAGGAATGCCCATTCCATGCCCCATTACCGAAATCGGACGGCCTTTATAAGTCCCGGTGTAACCCAGCATCCCACGAACGTTATTCACCTCGCGGATATCGTCCAGAAAGGTTTCGGCGATGTGTTTCGCACGCAGCGGGTCGCCCGGCATTAAAACGACGTCAGCGAAGTCACCCATTTCCGCATTGATATGTGGCGTAGCCATAGAAAATTGTCCTTATCAACGATTCAAAATTAGTTAAAACAGTGCCTTACCGTATTCCATCTTCGATACTCCAAAATAATCGGCAAGGGTCTGCCCGATATCGGCAAAGGTATCGCGATGGCCGTAAGAGCCGGATTTAACCTGCGGGCCGTAAACCAGCACCGGAATATGTTCACGGGTGTGGTCAGTGCCTTTCCAGGTGGGATCGCAGCCGTGGTCAGCGGTCAGAATCAGGATATCGTCCTCTTTCACCAGCGCCATCAGCTCCGGCAGGCGCCTGTCGAACAATTCCAGCCCTGCGGCATAGCCCGCCACGTCGCGACGGTGGCCCCAGGACGAGTCAAAATCGACGAAGTTGGTGAAGACAATGGTGTTGTCCCCTGCCTGTTTCATCTCTGTAAGCGTGGCGTCGAACAGCGCATCCAGGCCGGTGGCCTTCACTTTTTTAGTGATCCCCACGTTGGCATAGATATCGGCGATTTTACCGACCGAAACCACCTGACCCTGTTTTTCGTCCACCAGCTTTTTCAGTACCGTGGGCGATGGCGGCTCGACCGCCAGATCGTGGCGATTGCCGGTACGTTCAAAATGACCGGCCTTATCGCCAGTGAAGGGACGCGCGATGACGCGACCAATGTTATAGCCCCCGTCAGTCAGCTCTTCGCGGGCGATTTCGCACAGCTCATAGAGTCTATCAAGACCAAAGGTTTCTTCATGGCAGGCAATCTGGAACACCGAGTCAGCAGAGGTGTAGAAGATAGGCTTGCCGGTCTTCATATGCTCTTCACCCAGCTTATCCAGGATGACGGTGCCGGAAGAGTGGCAGTTGCCCAGATAGCCCGGCAGCTTCGCGCGTTCGACCAGTTTATCCAGCAGCGCCTGAGGGAAGCTGTTCTCCTCATCTTTAAAGTAGCCCCAGTCGAAAAGTACCGGCACGCCGGCTATCTCCCAGTGGCCGGACGGCGTATCCTTACCGGAAGAGAGTTCGTGAGCCCAGGCGTAACCGCCGATAATTTCCGCATCACCGTCCATTCCGGCCGGGATCTTCCCGGTGACCCCTTCAGCCGCTTTCGCCAGCCCCAGTCGGGTCAGATTCGGAAGATTTAGCGGCCCTTTACGACCATTATCGGCCTTACCTTCGGCGCAGGCCTGCGCAATGTGGCCCAGCGTATCCGAGCCTGCGTCACCAAAGCGGCTGGCATCCTCAGCGGCGCCAATACCAAATGAATCCAGCACCATAATAAATGCACGTTTCATAGTTATCTCCTGCGTTAACGCGCGCATGACCCTGAATAGCTCCAGCTGCAGAAAGCGGCAAGTGAACGAGCTCCCGGGAGCATAGAAGACTATGTGACCGGAGCGAAAGAACGCAGCCAACGCATCTGTAGCCTGAAGTATGACGGGTACTGGCTTATGACAAAAAAGCGATCAGATCAGTATACCGTACCTTAGCGGCCGATCCTGCGATAAATCACCGGCGTCGGTTGATACGTTTGTTCCGTCACGCTGATAGCGGCTTTCACACGGGCAGCGGCAACCTGCCAGTCGGCTTCGCTGGATGCATGAATTACCGCCAGCGGACGCTGGTTGTCCACCCGTTCGCCCAGGGTAATCATCTGATCCAGCCCGACGCTGTAATCAATGGGATCCTGGGCCCGGCGACGTCCGCCGCCCATACCAACCACCGCCATCCCCAGCGCCCGGGTATCCATAGCGCTAACCACGCCGTCTCTCTCGGCATAGACCGCTTTGCTCAGGGTGGCTGCTGGCAAATAGCGATCGTAGTGAGCCATAAAATCACCCGGCCCCTTCTGTGCCGCCACCATCCGTCCAAAGCACTCCGCCGCCTGGCCGTTATCCAGCACCGCCTGTAGCTTCGCACGGGCTTCCTGCTCATTCTGCGCCAGCCCGCCTGAGATCAACATATCGGCACTCAGGGCCATCGTCACTTCCAGCAGGCGTGGATTTCGGTACTCACCGGTCAGGAAGCGCACCGCTTCTCGCACTTCCAGAGCATTACCGGCGCTGGAGGCCAGCACCTGATTCATATCGGTCAGCAGCGCAGTGGTACGCACGCCAGCACCATTAGCTACGCCGACGATGGCTTCGGCCAACAGTTGCGAACGTTCGAACGTCTCCATAAAGGCGCCGCTGCCTACCTTCACATCCATCACCAGCGCATCCAGCCCTTCCGCCAGCTTTTTAGCCAGAATCGAGGCGGTGATCAGCGCAATGGAATCCACGGTGGCGGTAATATCCCGGGTAGCGTAAAAACGCTTGTCCGCCGGGGCCAGTGAGCGGGTCTGGCCAATAATCGCCACCCCAACCGAGTGAATAATTTCCCGGAAACGGTCATCATCCGGGAAAATATCGAAGCCCGGTATCGCTTCCAGCTTATCCAGAGTACCGCCGGTATGCCCCAGGCCTCGTCCGGAGATCATCGGGACATAACCACCGCAGGCGGCCACCATCGGCCCCAGCATCAGCGAAGTGACATCCCCTACGCCACCGGTAGAGTGTTTGTCGACTACCGGGCCGTTCAGCCCCTGCCAGTCGAGCACCGCGCCGGAATCGCGCATCGCCAGCGTCAGGGAGACCCGCTCGGCCATATCCATATCCTGGAAGAAAATGGTCATCGCCAGAGCCGCAATCTGCCCTTCGGTAATGGTATTGTCACGGATACCATTCACGAAGAAGCGGATCTCTTCATCGCTGAGCGGCTGGCCGTCACGTTTCTTACGAATAATTTCTTGAGCGAGGAACACGGTCACTCCTTGCAGAGTCGAGATAAAGGGCGGCGGCCGGGAAACCACCGCAAGAAAAATCCGCCAGGCGCGGCGGCTTAGTAGCTGCTGGCGCTCTTACCATCGCCATGGCCCAGCGCTTTAAGCAGGCTGGCAAGCAGGCTGGATGCGCCAAAACGAAAATGGCGGCTATCGGCCCAGTCAGCGCCGAACAGTTCATCGGCAATTCCCAGAAAGAGGGCCGCATCTTCAGCGCTGCGTACCCCTCCGGCCGGTTTAAAGCCCACGCTTTTCGCCACGCCCATATCGCGAATCACTTCCATCATGATGCGTGCGCTTTCCGGCGTAGCATTGACCGGCACTTTACCGGTAGAAGTCTTGATAAAATCGGCACCGGCGCGAATGGCGATTTCAGAAGCTTTGCGAATCAGGCTCTCTTCTTTCAGCTCGCCAGTTTCGATAATCACTTTCAGCAACACGCCGGCATCGGCGCAGGCCGATTTACAGCGTTGCACCATATCGAATCCGGTCTGCTCATCGCCGGCCATCAGAGCGCGATACGGAAAGACCACATCCACTTCATCAGCGCCGTAGGCAATGGCGGCGCGGGTTTCGGCCAGGGCAATCTCGACGTCATCGTTACCGTGGGGAAAATTGGTCACGGTCGCAATACGAATATCCGGCGTCCCCTGCGCTTTCAGGGTTTTGCGGGCAATCGGGATAAAACGCGGATAGATGCAGATAGCTGCAGTGTTGCCCACCGGCGTTTTCGCCTGACGACACAGAGCGATGACCTTCTCATCGGTATCGTCGTCATTAAGCGTCGTCAGATCCATCAGTTTCAGCGCGCGCAGGCTGCTGGCGGTTAAATCGGTCATGGTTTTTCTCCAGTAAAATTGACGGCATCCCGGGCCGGAAACGCAATGCAGAAACGCCCGAGAGGAACGCTTCGCCGGAAATGTTAAAATACTAACATTCCGCTATCTGCCATTTTGTGTTTGGTTTCACAAAAGCCAAAGATGATATTGCAGCATATCGAGAAGTATATGTGATCAGACCGACAAAACAATCCCAGGCACGGTCAGAAAAACGCAAAGGCGGCCGGGCTTATCGCCAGGCCGCCTTCGGCAGAAATGTTATAATTATAACATCCAGAGCAGATTACAGCGCCAGGAAGATCCCAGCGATGGTGGCGCTCATCAGGTTCGAGAGCGTTCCCGCAGCAACCGCTTTAAGTCCCAACTGGGCCACTTCATGACGACGGCTGGGCGCCATACTGCCCAGACCGCCGATCAGGATGGCAATAGAAGAAAGATTAGCAAATCCACAGAGCGCGAAAGAGATAATCGCCTTGGTGTGCCCGGAAAGCACCTGCAGACCGGCCGCCGCTACGGTGGCGTCATCCTTCAGATACTCGCCAAAGTTCAGATAGGCCACAAATTCGTTGATAATCAGCTTCTGGCCGATAAAGGAGCCCGCTACCGTCGCCTCGCTCCAGGGAACGCCAATAAGCCAGGCCAGCGGCGCGAACACCCAACCCAGGATCAGCTGCAGCGAAAGTTCCGGATAGTTGAACCAGCCACCAACGCCCGACAACATCCCGTTAAGCAGCGCAATCAATGCGACGAAGGCCAGCAGCATCGCACCGACGTTCAGCGCCAGCTGCATACCCGACGCCGCTCCGGCCGCCGCGGCATCCAGTACGTTGCAAGGGCGATCGGGATCGTTTTTCAGGGTTTCCGGCTCCGGCGCGTCGTGCGGTTTTTCGGTTTCCGGAATCATCAGTTTTGCGAACAGCAAACCACCCGGCGCCGCCATAAAGGAGGCTGCTATCAGATACTCCAGCGGCACCCCCATCTGAGCGTACCCCGCCAGCACCGAGCCCGCAACGGAAGCCAGACCGCCGCACATCACAGCGAACAGCTCAGAACGGGTCATGGTGGCGATATAAGGACGCACCACCAGCGGTGCTTCGGTCTGACCGACGAAGATATTGGCCGTGGCGGAGAGCGATTCGGTACGAGACGTCTTCAGCACCTTACGCAAAGCCCCCCCGAGAATCCGAATGACCAGTTGCATAATGCCCAGATAGTAGAGCACGGCAATCAGGGATGAAAAAAAGACGATAATCGGCAGCACCCGCAGTGCAAACACAAAACCGCCGCCGCCGAACAGTTCAAACATTTTGTCTGAAGCCAGACCGCCAAACACAAAGCTGATGCCGTCGTTACCGTAGGAGATAACTTTAGAAACCCCTTCCGACATCGCCAGCAGCACCCGACGCCCCGCAGGTACGTAAAGGATAAGCGCCCCGATTCCCACCTGAATTAGCCATGCTCCCAGGACGGTGCGCAGATTGATCGCCCGGCGGTTGCTGGACAACAGAACGGCAATCAGCAACAGCGCCATCATGCCGATTATTCCCATAAGGATTCGCATACAGAATTCCCTGCCTGATAATTAAAAAAAGAGAAGCCATGACAGACGGGGCGAATTATAACGGTGGGGAATCATTAAATATCTACACACATCACGAAATAGTGCAGCATTTTACATAGCATGGTTTTATATAGTGACATCAGTCACACTTTTCATTTGAAGATAGCTCAAACACGCGACAGGCGTTTTCGAACAGCGCATCAGCAATCTGGTGGGGAGCTTCGCTGCGTAACTCGCACAGCGTTCGAAAAACCTCTGCGATCCGTTCAGGTCGGTTCGGCTGCCCCTGCCAGCCATTAAGCGGCATATCCGGCGCATCGGTTTCCAGCAGCAGCGCATCCAACGGCAGCGCCGCCATCACGGCGCGGGTCTTACTGGCCCGGGGATAAGTAATGGTGCCTCCTACGCCGATATGGTAGCCCAGTGACACAAAGCGCTGCGCCTGTTGCAGACTACCGGAAAAACCATGCACCACACCAGCGCGCGGCAACGCCATGCGCCGCAGCAGGGCAGCCAGTCGATCGTGGGTACGCCGCGAATGCAGTATTACCGGAAGATCGTAACCTTTTGCCAGCCGAAGCTGGGACTCCAGCAGCGCCATCTGCCTGTCAAACTGCGGCTCGGGGAGATAAAGATCGAGGCCAATTTCGCCGATCGCCACCAGTCCTGAAGGACATGAACTCAGACGCTGCTCCAGCGCCGCCAGATCCGCCTCGCTATGCTGGTCGATCCATACAGGATGCAGGCCCAGTGCGACGCGAATCGCCGGGTGCCGCCGCCCCAGCGCCAGCACATCATCGAAGCGCGCGGCGCACACCGCAGGAACAATAATGCGTTCCACCCCGGCCCTGGCGGCCTGCGCCAGGCTTTCCGCTTCATCCCCCGCGAAAGGCGGAAAGTCGAAGTGGCAATGGGTATCAATAAAGCGCCGGCTCACGCCAGATCCTCGCCGTTGAATGCAGCATCGTTTGCTTCCGGCGTCGCTTGCGGCATGACAATATCATTAGCCGCGGACGTAATCAGTGGCACGGTATCCGGCTGCGCGACGGGCGCGGTAATAGCCGGCGCGCTAAAGCGTCGCAGCGGCGGCTTACGGGCCAGCATACGCCCGACCGTCGCCAGGAAGTAACGCCCGCACTGACGGCCCAGCTTATAGTCGCTGCGTAGCGCCACCTGTCGACTACCCAGGGCAATACTCTTTAGCGGCGCAGGCGGGTAAATTTCGAAAATACGTAAATCGCCGGGCGGTTTATCGATGAAGCGCTGGATGGCCGCATAACTGGTTTCATGATGCTGCACCAGGTTGATTAGCGGCTTCAGGCTTCCTTCCCCCAGCCAGCGCTCCATACGCCGGAACCACTGGGGCGTATAGTACATCTGGGAAGGGACGGTACGGATAACCACCAGCGTTTGCGCGCCGCGCTGCGCCGCCTGGCGTACCGGAATCGCATCGCTGATTCCGCCATCCTGGTAGCTAAAATCGCCAAGCTGAACGCCGGTACGATAAAAGCCGGGAATCGCGCTGGAGGCGCGAATGACATCAAGCCAGTTACTGCTGTCAGGGGCAAAATATTCCGGCGTATAGTCATCATCGCTACGACAGGCGCACATATAAAATTCGCGACCGGCGTCGAACAGCCGCGACGCGTTATCCATCGCCAACGGCATTTTACGAGAGGTGGCATCCACCAGCCAGTCGAGATCGATAAGATTACCGCCGCGTACGAAACGCAGCGGATTAAAAAATTCGCTGCGCGTCGTGTAACGGGTAATGACCCGCCGGGCATAACCGGGCTGGCGACATACGAAGGCCGACAAATTCTGGGCGCCGGCCGAAGTGCCGAAATAAAAATCGAACGGATCGAAATTAGCGTCCAGAAATTCATCCAGCACGCCTGCGGTAAAAATACCGCGCTGGCCGCCGCCTTCACAAACCAGCGCCAGCTTGCCGGGATGAAAGGGTTTTAACGCCAGCGGCGCAATATTGCCGAGCGTTACAGGTATTCTCTGCCCCACCGCTGCTTTCCTGAAATTTTATCGTATCGGAGATCATTCTTTATTCAGAACAAAATAGCCAGCCCGAAGGCTGGCTATTTTGTTACAAATGCCTGGCCCGGGCTAAGGGCGTCTGCGCCCCATAAAAAGGCTTACCAGGAACAGGATAACACCGACCACAAAAACTATTTTTGCAGCGCTTGCTGCCACACCTGCCAGGCCACCAAAGCCCAGAGCCGCCGCAATCAGTGCAATAATCAGAAAAATAATGCCCCATCGAAACATATACATCTCCTTTTAATGGATATCTGAGTGGTTACGTATCGCTCTCGAGTGGGAAGCTCCCCGTTACTGACGCTTTTTATACTGCTCCGTACAAAGGCAAATAATTACGATTACGGCTCAACCTGAAGGTCATTTTTAACGCTCTTTACGCCATCCACGGCTTTCGCGATGCTTTCAGCCCTGTCGGCCTGAGCCTGAGTTTTCACATGCCCCGTCAGTTGCACCACCCCATCGGTGGTTTTGACTTTTACATTGCGCGAAGGCAGCCCGTCATCCGCCAGCATTTTGGCTTTAATTTCGCTGGTGGTGGCCGTATCCCCCGCATAGCCTTTCAGGCTCTGGGTTTTGCTGTCCTTCACGTGTAGCTTATCGCTCACCGAGGTCACGCCTTCAATTCCTTTCGCCAGCGCTACCGCTTTTTCAGCTTCCGCCTGGCTGGTGACAAAACCGCTCAGGGTCACCGTTTTATTATCCGTTTTTACCGAAATATCGCTGCTTTTAATCGCATCATCGTCCACCAGCGCCGCTTTCACTTTCGCTGTAATGGCGCTGTCATCCATGAAGTTACCGACTTTTTTCATCGAATTATCGATTTTCTGTCCTGCACTCTCGGCGCCAGACTGAACGCGGTTCATCGTCTCGCTTTGCGCCATTGCAGAGCCGCTTGCCAGAACTGTCCCCAGAACTACAGTCAGTAGCGTTTTGGAAATCATAGGCTTATTCATCGGTTTACTCCTGTTTTTGCTTATCCATCTGAATCTGACCTTATTAAATATAGACGAGCAAAATAAAAGCGCATGGAGATAAACCTGAAAACACCTGTATCGTCAGGGAATTAGGAGCATTCCTTAAGTGATTAATAGCGCAGGAGAATGATAGAGCGCGGCGCAATACCGCGCTCAGGCGGGACAGATTAATGTTCGCGGGTCTTACGGAAAGTAACGTCAGGATAACGTTCCTGAGTCAGATTCAGGTTAACCATGGTCGGCGCAATATAGGTCAGGTTATCGCCACCGTCCAGCGCCAGCTGCTGCTCATTCTTACGCTGGAATTCATCGAATTTCTTCACGTTATCGCACTCCACCCAGCGAGCGGTGGCGACGTTGATGGATTCGTAAATCGCCTCAACGTTGTATTCGCTCTTCAGGCGGGCGACAACTACATCGAACTGCAGTACCCCGACGGCCCCCACAATCAGATCGTTATTGGCAACGGGACGGAACACCTGCACCGCCCCCTCTTCAGAAAGTTGCACCAGTCCTTTCAGCAGCTGCTTCTGCTTCAGCGGATCCCGCAGGCGAATACGGCGGAACAGTTCTGGGGCGAAGTTAGGAATCCCGGTGAACTTCATGGTCTCACCCTGGGTAAAGGTATCGCCAATCTGAATGGTGCCATGGTTATGCAGGCCGATAATATCACCGGGATACGCCTCTTCCACGTGGGCGCGATCGCCGGCCATAAAAGTCAGGGCATCGGAAATCACCACATCCTTGCCGGTACGCACCTGACGCAGCTTCATGCCTTTCTCATAACGACCGGAAACCACGCGCATAAAGGCCACGCGATCGCGATGTTTGGGATCCATATTGGCCTGAATTTTAAAGACGAAGCCGGAAAATTTCTCTTCGCTGGCTTCAACCGTGCGGGTATCGGTCACGCGCGGCATGGGCGCCGGCGCCCATGCGACCAGGCCATCGAGCATATGGTCGACGCCAAAGTTACCCAGCGCGGTACCAAAGAAGACCGGCGTAATATCGCCGCTCAGGAATAGCTCTTTATCGAATTCATTGGAAGCCCCCTTCACCAGTTCCAGCTCATCGCGCAACTGCTGCGCCAGGTCTTCGCCCACGGCAACGTCCAGTTCAGGGTTATCCAACCCTTTCACGATACGGACTTCCTGGATAGTGTGACCCTGACCGCTCTGGTAGAGGTAAGTCTCATCCTTATACAGGTGATAAACCCCTTTAAACAGCTTGCCGCAGCCGATGGGCCAGGTGATGGGCGCGCAGGCGATCGAAAGCTCGTTCTCCACCTCATCCAGCAGTTCCATTGGATCGCGGATATCGCGATCCAGTTTGTTCATAAAGGTGATGATCGGCGTATCGCGCAGGCGGGTAACTTCCATCAGCTTACGGGTGCGATCCTCAACCCCTTTCGCAGCATCGATAACCATCAGGCAGCAGTCTACCGCCGTCAGCGTACGGTAGGTATCTTCCGAGAAGTCTTCGTGTCCGGGAGTATCGAGCAGGTTGACCAGCGCGTCATGGTAGGGAAACTGCATCACCGAGGTGGTGATGGAGATACCACGCTGCTTTTCCATCTCCATCCAGTCCGACTTAGCGTGCTGGCTGGCGCCGCGCCCTTTTACCGTACCTGCGGTCTGAATCGCCTGTCCGAACAGCAGCACCTTTTCCGTAATGGTGGTTTTACCGGCGTCCGGGTGAGAGATGATGGCAAAAGTGCGGCGTTTCGCCACCTCTTGCAAATAAGGAGACAAGGTCATAGTTCAGTCTTCAGTTGCGGCGCGCGGTTTCGGTTCGCACGCGGAGTATTCAATAAAGTGGGGCAATTTTACTCATCACCGCGGGTTACACAATTATTCATTGCACTATTCTTCATGGCACAGCAGTGCTTCCAGTTCCGCCAGTGAGCTGACCTGCCAGTCGGGGCGAATACCGTCCGGCAGGGGGCGCTGGTGAGCATTCAGCCAGACGGTGGAAAGCCCGGCGTTGATCCCCCCCAGGATATCGGACTCGGCGGTGTCGCCAACCATCAGCACCCGCTCCCGGGAAGGCTCGCCCATGCGCGCCAGGGCATAATCAAAGATTTTACGATCCGGTTTGGCGACGCCCACCTCTTCGGAAATCACCAGCAGATCGAAATAGTCGCTCAGCCCGGTGCGAGCCAGACGACGGTTTTGCAGCGCGCTAAACCCGTTGGTGATAATGCCCATCTTCGCTTTCCCTTTCAGGGCGTTAAGCAGAGAAACCGCGCCGGGCAGCGGCGTACAAATCTCGGCCATCGCGTTCAGGAAGGCGTCGTTCAGGGCGCTGGCCGGTACCTTCAGGCGATCGGCCCATCCCTGAAAGCGCTGATGCTGTAATTGCAGGGCGGTGATGTTGCCATTCTGGTAATCGACCCAAAGCGGCTTATTAACGGCCTGGTAATCCTGATAGTCCTCTGGCGTAAAGGTCACGCTGTAGTCAAGAAACATGCGCTGCAGCCCGCCAAAGGAGTCGAAGCTGAACAGCGTTTCATCAGCATCAAAGAGTATCCAGTCCCACTTCATTCACATCACCTTCTTGTTATTCAGCCCAGCGGCAGGGCCATAATAATGGCGTCCTCACGTCCGTCTGCGGTGGGATAATAGTTGCGGCGTACCGTCACCTCATTAAAGCCGAGGCTTTCATAGAGTGCGATGGCGGCGACGTTAGACGCGCGCACCTCCAGCCACAGCGTAAGGACATCGCGTTGTTCCAGTTCGCCAATCAAATGCGTCAGCAACTGACGGCCAAGCCCGCGCCGCTGCCAGGCGGGATCGACCGCGATATTAAATAGCGTGGCTTCGTCCAGCACCACCTGGGTTATGGCGAAAGCCGCCATCTCGTCGGCCACATCGAGCCGGAAGTTGAGATAGCGTTCACCCTGATTGCTTGCGAAAGTTTTTTCGCTCCATGGGAAGGCGTGGCTGCGCTGTTCAATCGCCCAGGCCCGCGCCAAATCCTCCGGCTTAAGGGAAGAGATCCTGTTCATGTTCACAAATCTGGCGCCAGAGCGCGATGCGCGCCGCGGCGTTATGAAGAAGCTCGTCGAAACCCGGTGAAGAGAGCTGAACGCCAGGCAGCGTCAGCGGCGATTCCACACCCAACCGCCAGCTATTGCAGCGGCTCCCCTCGGGCAGCAGCGCCGCGCGATCCGGCGTGAGCGGTAGCACGTTGGCTTCTGTTAACGTCAGCGCGCGCAGCACATCCTGAATCAGGGGATCGGTCAATGTGGGCGGCTTATCAGCTACCATCACCAGGCGGATATGTTCGGGGATTCTGAGCGCGATTTCGCCCTGCAACACCGCGGGGCGTCGAAGCCGCCACTGGGTGATCCCCAGTTGCGTGAGCTGCCTGTCACGTCGGGATGTCATCACGAAACCTGTTCCAGTCACCAGAAGCCCGCAAATATAGCAAATTCCTCGAATCCCCGCCAACAGATGCCGCTTATCTGCAACTTCACGCGCGTTGGGGTTATAATCCCCGGCCAACTATGAGAAGGAGTCGTTTATGTCCGCCTGGTGCCCTGCAAGCGAAGTCGTGCTGCGCCACAGTGATGATTTTACCCACCGCCGTGTACTGTTCGCCGGCGATCTCCAGGATGCATTACCGGCACAGCTCGAAACGGAGCAGAGCCGGGCATATACCTGGCAGTACCACCACTGGCAGCTACTGAGCGCGCAGATGGGCGATCGCGCCCGCTTTGGCCTGCAGGCCGATGCCGATGCCGTTGGCGACAGCGATACACTGGTTTACTACTGGCCCAAAAATAAGCCCGAAGCCCAGTATCAGTTGATGAACCTGCTGTCGCTGCTGCCGCAAGGATGTGACATCTTCATCGTCGGGGAAAACCGCAGCGGCGTTCGTAGCGCCGAGCAAATTCTGGCGGACTACGCGCCGCTGAACAAAATAGACAGCGCCCGTCGCTGCGGCTTCTATTATGGCCGACTCGAAACGCATCCGGTTTTCGACCCTGAAGCCTGGTGGGGCGAGTATCAGCACGACGGGATGACCATCAAAACCCTGCCTGGCGTGTTCAGCCGCGACGGACTGGATAGCGGCAGCCAGTTGCTGCTTTCCACCTTTATGCCGCACACCAAAGGCAAGGTGCTGGACGTCGGCTGCGGCGCCGGGGTTCTGGCCGTAGCGCTGGCGCGTCATTCTCCCAAAGTCCGCCTGACCCTGTGCGACGTTTCGGCGCCGGCTTTGGCCGCAAGCCACGCAACGCTTGCCGCTAACGGTCTGGAAGGTCATGTGCTGGCCAGTAACGTTCTGTCCGACGTTCAGGGCCGCTTCGATATGATAATCTCCAATCCCCCGTTTCACGAAGGGCGCGAAACCAGCCTGGAGGCGGCGCGTCAGCTTATTCGCAGCGCGACCCGCCATCTGAACAGCGGCGGCGAACTCAGAATCGTCGCGAATGCCTTTCTGCCTTATCCGGACGTACTGGACGAGGTTTTCGGCAGCCACGAACTCCTCGCTCAGACCGGGCGCTTTAAGGTTTACCGCGCCGTTTACGGCCGCAACGCCCGGCGCTAACGCTTTTTTTACCCAATGTGCCGCTTTTTGCATCATTCAGTGTAGCGGCACATAATTAACTGTTGACGACGGCGATAAAACATCTAGAATGCGCCCCCGTGGTAGTGAGATTTCTCACGCTGTGATGCGAAGGTGGCGGAATTGGTAGACGCGCTAGCTTCAGGTGTTAGTGTCCTTACGGACGTGAGGGTTCAAGTCCCT